>DLCS01000082.1:0-15963 GCA_002480735.1 Bacillaceae bacterium UBA7792
ACAGCAGCTAGCATTTTAAGAGAAATGGTTTAATGAGGAGGAGAAAAATGGCACAGATCATGAACGTGAAGGTGAATGGAACCGGGACAGTGATGCGTTTGGATGCCGTTGCTGGTAAACATAAAATTGCCGTGGATGAGCCTGTAACAATGGGTGGAAAGGATTCAGCAGCAGACCCCCTATCAACCTTTTTGGCTTCCCTTCTTGCATGTGAAAATGTGATGGCTCAAATCATTGCAAAGGAAATGGAGTTCGACCTTCAAGGAATATCCTTTGAAACAGAAGGTACGATTGATATTAGCGGACTTATGGGGAATCTTGAAGTAGATCCGAAGTTTCAGGAGGTTACAGTTAAAGCGTTTGTGAAGACAACTGAAACCCAAGAAAGAATTGATGAAATGAAAAATGCGGTCGATTTACGCTGTCCGATTTTTAGAACAATAAAAGATGCTGGAATCCCAATTACCAATGACTGGGTGAAAGCATAATGATAAAGCTCCTAAATCATAATGATTTGGGGGCTTTTTTTATAATAGGAAGTTAGAAATTTGAAGATTGGTGACTGTTCGATCCATTGTGTGAGAGCGAGTGGGGCCCAATAGAGGTTATTGGGGCACGAACAGAAGGGAAGTTCAAGGTGAGTTGTACCCAATAAGGGTTATTGAAGTACGAAATAAATCACAATGGGTTATATCCAATAATTTTAAAATGACAAATGTCACCTCATAATTATGACATAATCCACTAATCCAGTATTTCCCTCCTGGCTATAATGAAATTAGAAATCACGGAGGTGGAGGAAATGGAGCAGATTATTTCATTGCAAAATATTGCTAAGAAATTTAAAGATAAAAAAGCAGTTGATGATATATCTTTTTCAATCAAAAAGGGAGAGATTGTCGCTATTCTCGGGCCGAATGGAGCAGGTAAGTCGACCACAATGCTTATGATGCTTGGGTTATTAGAACCAACAAGCGGCAGCATTAACATATTTAATCGGAACCCGAAGGAAAAACAGGTTCGTGAGCGCATTGGAGCGATGCTTCAGGAGGTCAGTGTCATTGATGCCCTGAAAGTGAAAGAGGTCATCCAGTTATTCAGAAGCTATTATCCAAATCCGATGGAATTTGCAGAGCTTGTTACCCTTACTGGCCTAAATGATGAGGATTTAAAGAGAAAAGCTGATAAGCTCTCAGGTGGGCAAAAAAGAAGATTAGGTTTCGCATTGGCTCTAGCAGGCAACCCTGATGTGCTGTTTTTTGATGAGCCGACCGTGGGGATGGACATTTCCTCAAGAAAAAGATTCTGGGACACGATTCAAGCACTGAAGGAAAGAGGAAAAACGATTATCTTTTCCACTCACTATCTGCAGGAGGCGGATGATATAGCGGAAAGAATTCTCCTCTTTAATGAAGGGGTCATAGTGGCAGACGGAACACCGAAGGAAATTAAGAAGCAGCTTTCCAAGCAATCCGTTTCATTTATCGACCCAGGGAATCTTTCCCTTGAAGAGCTTCAGAGCCTGCCAATCGTTAGAGACGTATACAGGAAAAATAATCGTGTCTATGTCGTAACAGAGCAAACAGATGATGTATTAGAATATTTATTTTCGACAAAAGAAAAGGTCCAAGGAATTCAAATAGAGCAGGGACGTTTAGACGAAGCTTTTGCAGAGCTTACTGAAAATAAGGAGGCTATCTAAAATGAAAACAATCCTCACACAATGTAAATATGAGATCATACGCATCATGCGAAATCCCTATTATGTATTTTGGTCATTGTTTATGCCGATCGTGTTTTACGTCGTTTTTACAAAAATATTCAATTCGAACATTGAAAATCAACAGGAATGGCAGGCACATTACCTCATGTCAATGACGACCTTCAGTGTAATGGGTTCAGCGATTATGACCCTTGGAATCCGTCTTGTTGAAGAAAGAACAAAGGGCTGGTCGATGTTCATGCGTATCACTCCTTTATCCGATAGTGCCTACTTTTTTGCCAAAATGGTTGGTCAAACCGTGATTCATGTTCTATCGATTGCCGTCATCTTTACCGCGGGCGCTCTCATAAATGGAATTTCTCTATCCGCATTTGAATGGCTGATGAGCGGCCTATGGATCTTGGTGGCATCTGCCCCATTTTTAGCCATAGGGGTAGTGATTGGAACAATGAAACGGGTGGATACAGCATCAGGTATCAGTAATCTCATTTATATGCTTTTAGCGATTTCGGGTGGAATGTGGATGCCGATGGAAATCATGCCAAAGGTGATTCAAAATATTGGCCAGTGGTTACCATCTTACAATTTCGGCAATGGAGCATGGCAAATTATTCGCGGGAATGCTCCTGAGTGGTCAAATATTTTCATATTATTCGGATACCTCGTCGTTTTCGTGATATTATCAAGCTATATAAGGAGAAAACAGGAAGCGGCGGTGTAGAATTTTGGCAGCAGATCGAAAAAGGTTTGAAATCTTTCCAAGACGGTATGGATTCTTTCCCTATATATTCTTAGTCTATTTATTCATGCCGGCGTATTATATGAGCTTTGCGGAGGGTTGGAAAAAGGGGGTGGGCATTTGCCTGCTTCTCATATTTCTCATTACGTACCGTCAGCTTTATACCATTCTTGAAAGTAAGCGTCACTATACCTTTTGGTTGGCGGTACAGGTGGGCATTATTCTTATTCTTTCGATTTTCTACAACATGAACAACCTATTTCTCGGATTTTTTTCTGCTCATTTTATCGGCTATTACAATGAAAAGAAAAAATTCCTAACGGCTTTAACCATATTTGGGATTGTGATTGTTTTGCCACTTGCGCACTATATCATGAATAATAATTCCCCAAGCAATATGTTTTATTTGGTTCCCTTTATTATTATCATGCTTATCACCCCATTTGGGATTCGCTCTATGAATGGTAGGATGGAGCTTGAAATGAAACTGGATCAAGCAAATGAACAAATCAAAGAGCTGGTGAAGCGTGAGGAGCGGATGAGGATTGCCCGTGACCTTCATGATACACTTGGTCACACGCTGTCTCTTCTTACGTTGAAAAGTCAGCTAGTTGCTAAGCTTGCTCTTAAAGATCCAGAACGAGCCAGCCTTGAAGCTAAGGAAATGGAGAGAACCTCCCGTTCTGCCCTAGCTCAGGTACGAGAGCTTGTTTCTGATATGAGAACAATTACGGTGGCAGAGGAGCTAGTTGAGGCACAGGCTATTTTGAGAGCAGCTGGAATCTCCTTTCATTTAAGTGGGGACACCGTGCTTAAAGATACTCCGCATCTTACACAAAATATTTTGAGCATGTGTTTGAAGGAAGCGGTCACCAATGTTGTTAAGCATAGCGGTGCCAATCATTGTTTTGTCACTCTTCGTCAGCTAGAAGGGGAGGTTACGATGACAATAGAGGATGATGGGAAAGGAATGCCAACCCAAGAATCTCACGGTAATGGGTTGAAGGGGATGGGTGAGCGTCTTGAGTTGATTGATGGAACACTTCAGCTATCCACGAACAAAGGGACAAAACTAGTCATTTCCGTTCCAATCATTGTAAAAGAAAGAGAGGCTGGAGTCGTATCATGATTCGAGTGATTATTGCAGAAGACCAGCGGATGCTAAGGGGCGCTTTGGGTGCCCTACTAAATTTAGAGGATGACATCGAAGTGATCGCAGAGGTAGGGAATGGGGAGGAGGCCTTCAAGTCTATTCTTAGTCTTCAACCAGACGTATGCTTAATGGATATTGAAATGCCCATCAAAACAGGACTAGATGTAGCGGAAGAGTTAAAGCAGCTTGGCTCCCCTTGCAAGATTATTATTCTAACAACCTTTGCTAGACCTGGTTATTTCAAGAGGGCGGTAAATGCGGGTGTACACGGGTATTTGTTAAAGGATGGACCAAGTGATGAACTGGCTGAAACCATTCGCAAGGTGACACAAGGGAAAAGAGAATACGCACCCGAGTTAGTTTTCGGTAGCCTTCAGGAGGAGAACCCCCTTACAGAACGAGAACGTGAGATTATGAAGCTAGTAGCTGAAGGAAAAACAGCAAAGGAAATTTCCGCTGAGCTCTTTTTATCTTCAGGGACAGTTAGAAACTATATATCGGAAGTAATCAATAAATTGAATGTGAAAAATCGCATTGAAGCAATCTCCATTGCCCAAGAAAAGGGCTGGCTGTAGCAACAATGGTTGAGAAAAGAGCCGTAGTTTTCCCCCCACTTTGATTGTTAAAATCTATCAAATCTCTTTGGAACATTTCATTCATGAGAGAAAAGAAGTATGATAGAGAAAAGGCATCTAGAATCGTCAAAAGGGGTGGATATATGAAGACGTATCGAATTTCCTGGTATGCAGTGGTGGAGGATGATAGTGTCTTAGATGGCCGAAGCTTAATCCACGCACCGACGCAGGAAGAAGCAATTGAGAAATTAGTTATTAAAAAGTCTCATGAATACCGTCTTAAACCCTATATGGTACAAATTCAATCAATATGGGAGATTCCAAGCGGTGAATCCAATGAAAGCAGCTCTTAAGGGGGCCGCTTTTTTTTATAAGTTATCCTAAAAGATATCCACATAAAAAGTACCTTTACAGCAACCATCCACAAAGTTACCCACATTATCCACATTATTATCAGGAATTACTCATAAAAAGTTATCTACAAATGAAAAAGTGGGATGAATTAATATATAACAAGGCTTTTATTGTGTTCATCCACAGTATCAACAGGGTTGTGGATAAGTGGGTTCATTTTTTGTTCAAATTTCTCAAAATAAATATGTAGAAATTGTGAATTGGATTGTTTCCACTGTTGGAATGGTATATAGTAAAACTATAGAAAGTAAGTGAAAAACTTCACAAGATGTTCACCCAAGTTACTTTCTATTAACTATAAGCTGGCCGGCTTATCATACAAACCTTTGTATTCAAAAATTTTTTACATCAAATTGTGAATGATATCACAAAAAAGGAGAGGTTTATGATGAAATGGTGGAAAACTCCACAAGTATCTGTAGCTTGGACAATTATTAGAATTTGGCTTGGTCTTCAATGGATTGAAGCAGGCTGGGGTAAAATAACAGGTGGTTTTGATGCTTCAGGATTTCTGAAAGGCGCAATTGCGAGTGCGAGTGGGGATCATCCAGCAGTACAAGGATGGTACGCAGCATTCCTTGAAGGTTTTGCATTACCAAATGCTGATTTATTTAGCCATTTGGTTGCCTATGGTGAATTATTAGTGGGACTCGGACTCATTCTTGGTGCAGCAACTATCCCAGCTTTAATTGCAGGAGCATTTATGAACTTGAACTTCATGTTAGCAGGAACAACTAGCACTAATCCAATTTTATATACAGTTGCAATGGTTCTTTTATTCGCAGGAAGTGGTAGCTACTACTGGGGTGTCGACCGCTTTGCAGTACCGTTTATTAAAGCAAAATTAAACAAAGATAATAGAGCAGTGGTTAATCAAAATTAAAGGATGTTTATGAGGAGGACGAAATCATAGGGTTTCGTCCTCCTCTTTTTTTGGTATCCTTATGATATAAATGGAATGAACTAGCTAAGGAAGGAGCCGTCCATTTGAGGATTAATCATAAAAGTTATTCAAGTGAAAAACAAAGCTTATCAGATGAATTATTGCGTATATTTGAGGATCGGCCTCTTCGTGCAACTAGGAATCAGCAATATTTTGAGGATAGAAAGGTTCTTGAAACTCAATTCGTCCTTCATGCAATCAAAGATGAACATGGCCAAAACCTATTCGGAATAGAAATTCAAGTCGAAGAAATACCTGTACTTGAAATACAGAATTTTTTTAAAAATGTCCAGAACGGAAAAAGATATGATCTTTCGGCATCCTTTACATACGATCCAGCGATTCACTGCTTTCAACGTGAAGTAGATGAACTTATACAAGGGCTGATCCAAATTTGCGAGGTCGACAAGTTTTTTCCTGAGGAATCCATTAATAAAAAAAATCTCTTGTTGATTCCACCGTCTTCCTGGAGCCAAGTCCTTTCATGTCTCATCAATGTATCAGGCACCCAGCTTAAGTACAATGGGAAAGTGTTTCGCGGACTACAATTGTCAGAGGCACTCCATACTGTTCAATTTGATTTCAAAGAAGCAACGGGACAGGGGTATCAGCTATTCATACAGGGCTTGGGGCAGATCATGCTGATGCCGATGTACCACTGCGTTCTTGACAATGGGGTACTTGTCCATTTGGATCAAGCAGGCTACAAGCAATTCATGGGTATAAAGGAAATACTAGAGAATACCAACTTAAGCCATATCCCGATCCCTCAGGAACAGCTATCTTTTTTTCTGGAAAAAGTTCTGCCAGGATTAAAGAGGCTCGGTCCTGTTCATATTTCCGAGATTCTCTCGCAGGAACTCATACAGACGCCGCTCGTGGCTAAGCTTTATCTCGATCGGATTCGAAATCGCCTCCTCGCCGGCTTGGAGTTTCATTATGGGAATGTAGTCTTTAATCCATTAGAGCAGAATAAACTGGCTGATAGCGTTCTCCTTTTTAGAGACCGCAGAAAGGAAGATGAGATTCTTCGTTTGTTCGATGAAAGTGGCTTTGCCAAAACGGATGAGGGGTACTACCTACAGAATGAAGAGCTAGAGTATGAGTTTCTCTATCATACGATTCCGCAGCTCGAGAAAATGGTGCAAATTTATGCTACCACTGCGATTAGGAATCGTATATTCAGGAGCAATGACCGTCCGCAAATCCGGGTCAAGGTAAAGAGGGAGCGGACCAATTGGCTTGAATTCAAGTTTGAAATGGGGAGTATACCAGAAAGTGAAATTCGAAATGTTTTGCAAGCCCTTGAGGAAAAGAGAAAATACTACCGCTTGAGGAATGGTTCCCTTTTATCATTAGAGGCTAGGGAATTTGAGGAAATCAATCGCTTTTTAAGAACGGTCCCTAATCAGCATTATGAGGATTTTGAAAAAGGGTTGGAGCTTCCCATTCTGATAGGGATTAGTTTTCTTGATGCAATTATGGACAACGACGCATTTGCTCCTGAGGAATCCTTTCAGCAATTTTTGGAGGAAATTCGTCATCCCGAACGGCTGCGGTTTGAGGTGCCTAGGCCATTAGATGCTCTATTGAGGGAATATCAAAAGCAGGGTTACCAGTGGATGAAGACCCTTGCTAGCTATGGCTTTGGAGGGATCCTCGGAGATGATATGGGATTGGGGAAAACCGTGCAGAGCATTACCTACATACAGTCGGTCCTCTCCGAAATTCGCACGCAAAAGCTACCAGCTTTAATCGTCTGTCCGTCCTCAGTAACCTATAACTGGTTGAATGAATTTAAGCGGTTTACCCCTAACATCCATGCCCTTGTCATTGATGGGGGGAGAAAGGAAAGACGGAGGCTTGAGCAAAACATAGAGGGTGTAGATGTTATCATTATTTCTTATCCATTATTACGTAGTGATCTTCATTGGGCTGAGCAACAGGCGTTTCACACAGCGTTTTTTGATGAGGCTCAAAGCTTCAAGAATCCGATTACACAAACAGCCAAAGCGGTAAAGAAAGTCAAAGCGAATCATCAATTTGCTCTTACTGGTACACCGGTCGAGAATACGGTTGAGGAATTATGGTCGATTTTTCATGTTGTTTTTCCTGAGCTGTTTCAGGGATTGAGGGAATATAGCCAACTATCACGCAAGCAAATAGCTCGCCGTTCAAGTCCCTTTCTTCTTCGGCGCTTGAAGGAGGATGTATTGGCGGAGCTTCCAGAAAAAATAGAAATCCAAGAATCAGTAGAGCTTTATCCTGAGCAAAAAAAGCTGTATGCTGCTTACTTGGCGAAGCTAAGACATGATACATTAAAACACTTAGATAAGGATACGATTGAGAGGAACCGCATTAGAATTCTAGCGGGTCTCACACGATTGCGCCAAATATGCTGTCACCCAACTCTGTTTGTCGATGGCTATAAAGGGGGAGCAGCGAAGTTTGATAAGCTGATGCAGCTCGTCGAAGAATCGCAGCACGCTGGAAGAAGAGTCCTCATCTTTTCCCAATTTACTAAGATGCTTGGCCTGATTGGGAGACAGCTGACATTAAAAGGAGTTTCTTATTTTTATTTGGATGGGGCGACACCTTCTGAGGAACGGGTAGAGCTTTGCGATCGGTTTAACTCAGGGGACAGATCATTCTTTTTAATATCCTTAAAAGCGGGTGGGACTGGGCTTAATTTGACGGGAGCAGACACGGTGATCCTCTATGATATTTGGTGGAACCCAGCGGTAGAGGAGCAGGCAACCGACCGTGCCCACCGAATCGGGCAAGAGCAAACGGTAAAGGTAATCAAGCTGCTTTCTAAAGGAACGATTGAAGAAAAGATGGAGCAGCTCCAAAACAAAAAGCGGCACTTAATCGAAGAACTCATTGATTCCAAGGAGAATCGAGAATCCGCATTAACTGCAGAGGACATTCGGGATCTGCTAATGCTGGATTTAGAAAGCTAAGTTTTTAAAAAAAATGAACCAGTGGAGGAAGCCCACTGATTCAATCACTTATTTATTTATTTTTTCTGTTTTGCACGACGGTCGGCTGCATTGGAGCGCGCCATCGCTTCCAAATCTTCATGATCTGCCAAATCGCGATCAAACTCAACATCGAGACCATCCGATTTCATATTTTTTGGAACTTGTGGAAGCTTCGCCTTGTTTTTATCTCTTGTTTTCTGTCCTTGAGCACGTCCCAATCTCATGAACCCCTTTCAAATTGAAAAGTAAGGAAAACCAGCTTGGCTTTCCTTACTTAGTCTGTACGGAGCACTTTGAAAATATGAATGGTTAAATTAATGTTTCGCTTTCTTTTTTGTGTAGCCTCCAGCCTGATCGGCCATCTTAAATTCATGGGAATAAACAACTTCCTGCATGCTTGAGAGGGTGCTTTTTGACTTATCTCTTCTTTTCTTATCTGCCAATTTAGTTCATCCTTTCCACAAAGAATAGTAAATGCAAATACTTTCTTATTTTTCCCGAATTGGAAAGGATTGATACTTAAGATGAATAAATATCCTTCAATGCCTCATCAATTTGAGTGTATTGAAAAGGGTATCCGTACTTCTGAAGCTGTTCAGGAATAACCTGTTGGCCTTCAAGAACCAATATGCTCATCTCACCAAGAGCTATTTTTAAGGCAAAGCTAGGAGCTGGAATCCAATGGGGACGACGAAGTGCCCTTCCGACTGCCCTACCTAACTCCTTCATCCGAATTGGATGAGGTGAAGTGAAGTTGACGGGTCCAGAAATTGTTTCATGTTCAATGATAAATAATAGGGCATTGACCACATCATCAATATGAATCCATGACATCCACTGTTCGCCCGTTCCAACGGTGCCTCCTACGAAAAGCTTATATGGTAGTGCCATTCGAGGGAGCGCCCCTTCTTCCTTGTCCAAAATAATTCCAAATCGGCAATAACAAGTACGAATTCCAAGCATAGATGCTTCGGAGGCTTTTTCTTCCCATTGTCGGACCGTTGTTGCTAAAAAATCCTTGCCTGATTTCCCCGTCTCCTCCGTAAAAGTTTCTGTGAAGGACGTTCCATAATAGCCAATGGCACTAGCATTAATAAGAGCCTTTGGTTTCTGCTCGAGTCTCCTCAAGATCGAAATAATCGCTTCTGTAGCTTCCAAACGACTAGTTAAGATTTTATTTTTTCCTGTTTCGGTCCAGCGGGTATTAATGGACTCACCTGCTAAATTAATCACGATGTCAATCTGATGTAGCTGACTTACTGGCTCGCTCCCTTCAACTAGCCACTTTACATATGTCAGATTCTGCACATTATTCTTGGGTGGATTTCTTGTTAATATAAATAACTCATGTCCCAGATCTAATAGTCTTTTCGTTAAGGCTTTTCCAACAAAGCCAGTCCCCCCAGCAATGGCAATTCTCATGCTTCTCCCTCCCATTTAAATCACTAATGATTAATTTTGCTTTCCGGTCGATAAAACCCTTTAAAAACTTTTCTTTTTCAACTACGATTAATGAGGAGGTGAAAAAAATGGCTATTATTACGAAAATCACCACCCAAAAGAAGAGCACCGACCGCTATAACATCTTCCTCGATCATGGAAATGGGGAGGAATATGCGTTCAGCGTTGATGAGGATGTACTGATCAAATTTAATTTGAAAAAAGGGATGGAGCTAGATGACTTTGCGATCATGGAGATCAATTACCAAGATGAGATCCGCAAAGCCTATAATTCAGCCATTCAATATCTGTCTAGAAGAATGAGATCGGAAACAGAGGTTAGGAACTTCTTAAAGGAAAAAGAGAGTCCTGAGCCAGTCATTCAAGAGGTTATCCATAAGCTCTACGAATATCAGTTCCTTAATGATGAGGAATATGCTCGCGCCTTCGTACGTACGCAAATGAATACAACGGACAAGGGCATAGAGCTGATAAGGAGAGAACTGAAGGAAAAGGGGATAAAGGGAGATCTTTTAGAAGCAGCCTTGAAAGAATATCCACTCACGAATCAGATCGAAAAAGCTAAGGAGCTTTGGAAAAAAGCCATGCAAAAATATTCCAAAGAATCCGATCGAGTAATGAAGCAAAAAGCGGAACAGAACTTCATTCGAAAAGGATACTCCTATGCTGTCATTGCCATAGCGATGGAAGAAGTAGAAGACATAGATGAAAGTGGGGAACTGGATGCCCTTAGATATCAAGGGGAGAAGGTACACCGAAAATATAAGCACCTAAAAGGTTACGAATACGAGCAAAAAATGAAACAAAGCTTATATCGAAAAGGATTTTCTATAGAGATGATTGAAAGATATTTGTCTGAAATAAATGACGAACAGTAGAGAAACCCAATTCTAGAGGTGAGAACAATGGATGAAAAAAGATATAGTGACATGACAGAATATGAGCTCCAGCAGGAGATTGCAAAGCTAAATGAAAAAGCAAAAAAAGCGGAACAAATGGGGATGGTTAATGAGTTCGCAGTTTTGGAAAGGAAAGCGGTGATGGCGAGGGCTTATTTGTTAAATCCAAAGGACTTTAAACCGAAGGAAATTTATGAAATAGATGGAGATCCGGGTACCTATTTTCAAGTTGAGTATTTGAATGGCGTTTTTGCTTGGGGATTTCGCCTTGGGCAAAGTAAGACGGAAGAAGCATTGCCGATTTCGATGCTGAAAGCATTAAAGTAACCAGAGCCAAGGATCGCTCTGGTTACCTTGCGTAAGACGCCATTAAGAGTTTTTCCTAATTTGACGGTGGAGAATAATAAGGTCTTGTGTCTCCTGTGTCTCTCCGTTGACCTGGGAGTGTGCATGCTTCACGCGAAAATTTGGTGAAGTAAAAGGGCTTGAATATGGATTGTTGTCAAAGAATTTTTTGCTGTTACCCATAATTATCCAGCCTCCTAAGCCGATTTTTGAACGGACTTTTCTTCATAATGAGTAAGAATGGAGTCTTATTCTAAAAGCTCAGAGGTATCGGAATCCCGTTGATTTGAAGCTCTCATTCGTTCCTGCGGACGTGTATTGATGGTCCCATCAGCTCGCAATGAACTGTACTCGGCTTTCGCGCGAGGCTCACCTTCAAATTTGTTCGTTTCCTGATTTGGGAAATTCTTTGCCTTATTTCTCATATGTTGCCCTCCCTATGCAAACTCGAATCACACCCCGCTATTGACGTGCGTTTTGATAGTCAATAACGTAATCTTAGTATGGGCGCATTGAAAGGGAAGTATGATGGGAAAAAATTAAAAAGCGATGCAACTAGACATCGCTTTAGTTAGGGAGAATCTGCAGTTTTTTGCGAAGCTTTTCTTCGCTAAAGATCCATCCCGTATAGGAAGATAAAATATTTAGGTCCATATCTAATTGAACGACCGCAACAAAGGGATAGTGGTCCTTGCTGCGATATCTAAGGTCAATGAACTTAACCTCATAATAATTGTCGTATTCATCAACCTCCCAACGATACACCGGAGAAAAGGAAAGGAAGGCAGATAGGTTCTTGTCCTTTTTTGCCGCTTCGATAACAGGTGATTCAGGAACCTTTACGCGTGCAAATTGGTCAAGAATCGTGACTTCATTATTATGAGCGCGCCCGACAAAAAATTGATGCTTGTTCATGACCGCAACTCTCCACTGATGAAACTTCATCGTTGGAGAAATAATGATGTCGGTCGCATCCGGGATGATTGTTCTGACTTCACGCAGCACTTTTCTTTGCCTAATAAAACGATATACATAATAGGCAATGAGAATAGCATAGATCCCTAAAAAGGTGTAACCAGGATCAAATCCTACTCCCCAAATTACTAAACCGACGACATGGAGGCCAAAAATTATCGGGTCAAAGGTATTAATGACGCCTAGGGCCACCCATTTTGATGAAAATGGTCGTAAGGCTTGAGTTCCATAGGCATTGAAAATATCAACAAAAACATGTAGAAATACAGCTAAAAATGTCCACAGCCATAAATGCAGCAAATTCGCTTCAGGAAAAAAAGGATAAACCACCGCTACAATGGCGAGCGGCCAAAGCAATACAGCGGGAATCGAATGGGTAATCCCTCGATGGTTTCGAATATACACAGCATTGTTCCGAAGCTTTAGCACAGTATCGATGTCGGGAGCCTGTGACCCAACAATCGTACCGATCATGACACTTGTTGCGGTTGCCGCACTTCCTGCTACAATCGGATCTAAGGTTGCGAGACCGCCTAGGGCAAGTCCCATTACGACATGAGTACCAGTGTCCAAAGGGAAACCTCCTTAGGAAGGATGAAATTCTTTTTTGTAATTTAATTCTAACAACAAATCTTTTGTAAATATACAGTTATCACGCTATTTTTAAAGAGAACTTAATAATTGAAATAAAATGTTCAAAAATCATTTGTAACGTTATCTAATAGGGTAGGCAAAAGGAGGCATATTCATGACAGATTCCTTAAAAAACCTAGCATCGATTGATAAAGATGCCTTCAGCCATGATTTGATTTCGTGGTTTACCGAGGAGCAAAGAGAGCTTCCGTGGAGAAAGGATCAGGATCCATATAAGGTATGGGTTTCGGAGATTATGCTGCAGCAGACAAGAGTGGATACGGTCATTCCGTATTTTAATCGATTCATTGAGCAGTTCCCAACCATTCAGGATCTCGCTCAGGCTGAGGAAGAGAAAGTTCTCAAGGCATGGGAAGGGCTGGGCTATTATTCTCGTGTAAGAAATCTTCAGAGTGCTGTAAGAGAGGTTCATGAGAAGTATGGTGGAACCGTTCCTGCTACTAAGGAAGAGATTTCGACGCTTAAAGGGGTGGGTCCATATACAGCGGGAGCGATTTTGTCGATTGCTTATGGTATACCTGAGCCAGCCGTTGATGGAAACGTCATGAGGGTCATCTCACGGATTTTATCGATATGGGATGATATTGCCAAGGCATCCACAAGAAAAATATTTGAGGAAGCGATTCGCACGTTAATTTCGGAGGAAAATCCTTCTTATTTTAACCAAGCCTTGATGGAGCTAGGGGCGCTCATCTGTACTCCAACCTCTCCGTCCTGCTTATTATGTCCAGTAAGGGAACATTGCCATGGATTCCATGAAGGAGTGGAAAATGAACTTCCGATCAAGACAAAAGCGAAGAAGCAGCGACTTGTCCATTTGGCTGCCGTTATCATTAGGGATGACGAAGGAAACACCGTCATTCACAAGCGCCCAAGTGAAGGATTGCTCGCAAATATGTGGGAATTCCCTAATGTTGAGATCTCTTTACCTTTTTACAGGGACAAGGGTTATATTGAATCCTTGCTTTTGGAGCAATTCGGAATTAAGGTCAAGATGGCACAAGCAATAAGTCGAATTGAACATGTATTTTCACACTTAAAATGGGATATTCAAGTGTTTGAGGGGAAATTGCAGGGGCCAATTGAAGAGGCAGAGGATTTAAAGCTCGTTTCCCCAATTGAAATCGATGAGTTTCCATTTCCTGTATCACATCAAAAAATAATTCAGCACTACAAAAAAGTGGAAGGGGATGTTACCCATGACGAATAAAGTTGCATTGGTGACGGGAAGTAGCCGTGGAATTGGAAAGGCAATTGCTCTTCGTCTCGCAGAAGCAGGCTACGATATTGTCGTCAACTACGTTAGAAGTAAAACGGCGGCACAAGAAACGGCCGAAGAGATTGAAAAGCTAGGAAGAAAGGCATTAGTCGTGAAAGCTAATGTGGGTGATGTTGAAAAAGTAAGGAAAATGTTTGAAGAAATTGATGCAACATTTGGTCGCTTGGATGTGCTTGTAAGCAATGCGGCTTCAGGGGTCCAAAGACCGATCATGGAGCTTGAGGAATCCCACTGGAATTGGACAATGAATATCAATAGTAGAGGCCTTCTTTTTTGTGCGCAGGAAGCGGCGAAGAGAATGGAGAAAAATGGCGGTGGAAAAATTGTTAGCATTAGCTCATTAGGTGCCATTCGCTATTTGGAGAATTATACAGCAGTTGGCGTGTCGAAAGCAGCGGTTGAAGCTTTAACTCGTTATTTAGCTGTTGAGTTAGCTGAGAAAAATATTGTGGTCAACGCTGTCTCAGGTGGCGCGGTCGATACTGAAGCCCTGAAATCCTTTCCAAATCGGGAGGAGCTTTTAGCTGAGGCAAGGGCGAAGACGCCAGCGGGAAAAATGGTTGAAATTGATGATATCGTAAATACGGTGATGTTTTTGTTAAGTGACGAAGCTAGCATGATTCGAGGTCAAACAATCATTGTCGATGGTGGAATTTCATTGCTTGTGTAAATTTATTAAAAAGGTTGGATAGTAACCTCCAAATCGGGACAAATTAATGATCGTGGAGGTGATAACAGTGGCAAAACCAAACAAATCTCAATCTGGAACTAATATTCAACAGGTTCGCCAGCAAAATGCACAGTCAGCACAAGGCGGACAAGGACAATTTGGCACTGAGTTTGCAAGTGAAACCAATGCACAAGAGGTAAGAAAGCAAAACCAGCAAGCTGAATCTAACAAATCCCAAAATGCTGGCCAATTTGGTCAGGAATAGCGTAAATATACTTAAGAGAAATGCCCTTTCTTGAACGAGAGAGGGCATTTTTCTAGTTTCGCCGATATATTTGATTTAACGCCGATATCATCCCGAAGCTACCATTCGACAAAACCTCCGATTACCCTACATAACTAGTCAAAGGAATCCCTATCTGTTCCTCGAATATATTTAGTGCGAATACTTAATTCAATTTTAAGGACGGTGTTTTTGATGAAGGACTTCAGCCGTTTAGTTAGTGAACAAATGGAAACAATGGAAAAATTGTTATTTCTTCAATCTGAAATTGAACGATGTCAAGAAATCGAGAATGAACTTAGAGAGCTGCAGGAAGAAGCAAAACGAGAATCCGTTTGCGCTGAAATTGAGAGGAAGAAGAAAGAGCTTAAGGAAATTCATGATATTTTTGAAAAGCAGACTGAAGAGCTAATTCAGTCCTATCAAGACACTGCTGCCCTTGTATGAGTAAAGCTAAAAGCATAATTTTGTGAGTAGGCATTGAAATAAATCAATGCCTCTTTGTTTTAAATTCTGACTTTTACCGTTATAATAATAGATAGAGAAACTGGACAGGTTATAGATATTTCAAGTGTTCGGAGAATGAAAGTAGGGAGAAAAAATGGATGTACCTCTGGAGGGTGAACCGATACAAATTCATAGTTATAAGCATAATGGCCATATTCATCGGATATGGGAGGAAACAACGGTTCTAAAGGGAACGCAAAATTTAGTCATAGGTGGAAACGATCGGACAATCGTAACTGAATCGGACGGAAGAACATGGGTGACGAGAGAGCCCGCAATCTGTTATTTCCATTCACAAATATGGTTCAATATTATTGGAATGATTCGTGAGGATGGAATTAACAGATTGCGGGCTCTCT
>DLCS01000082.1:16011-32464 GCA_002480735.1 Bacillaceae bacterium UBA7792
AGAGAGCCCGCAATCTGTTATTTCCATTCACAAATATGGTTCAATATTATTGGAATGATTCGTGAGGATGGAATTTACTATTATTGTAATTTAAGCTCACCGTTTATCTTTGATGGTGAAGCTTTAAAATATATCGATTATGATCTAGATATTAAAGTCTATCCTGATATGACCTTTAATTTACTGGACGAGGACGAATATGAGCGCCACCGTAAGGAAATGAAGTATCCAGAAGTGATAGACCAAATATTAAAGGCGAATGTGGATAAATTAATTCGCTGGATTCGTCAAAGAAAAGGTCCATTCGCTCCGGACTTTATTGATATTTGGTATGAAAGATATTTAACTTACAGACGCTAAGAATGGAAAAAGCTTGAGATTACGCCTGTTGACATCGTTTCAACAGGTTCATTTTTTGAAATGAACAGGTTCATTTTTTGAAATGAACAGGTTCATTTTTTGAAATGAATGGGTTCATTTTTTTAGAAACTATTATATTTTGTCGTTGAGCGACGTATCGCCTTATACGTGTACGTTCATTAAGTTATTCGTACCGAATAAAACCCATTCACGCACACGTATAAGGCTGCATTTAAGATATCATTTGAAAAATAGAGAGTTTTCATCTAGGGGGAAAACAGGTTGGGCAGTATACGCAGATATATGAAGTTTGTGGCGCCATATCGAGTTCAAATCTTTGGGACAATTGTTATCGGCATCATCAAGTTTGCCATTCCCTTACTCACGCCACTATTAATTAAATATGTCCTCGATGATATCGTTGGCAACGACCTATTATCCATGGATGAAAAGGTCACAAAGCTTGTTGTTGTGATGTCTATAATGTCTATTATTTTTCTGATTCTACGTCCACCGATCGAGTATTATCGACAATATTTCGCACAATGGACCTCAAGCAGAATTTTATATGATATTCGAGATAAATTGTTCACTCATATCCAAAAGCTAAGCTTTAAGTATTATTCCAATACAAAAGCGGGAGAGGTTATTTCTCGGGTCATTAATGATGTCGAACAAACGAAGGTATTTGTCATTACTGGACTAATGAATTTGTGGCTGGACTTGGCCACGATCGTGATCGCTGTCATCATTATGCTGACGATGGATGTTTCCTTGACCATCGTTTCTGTTATTCTTTTTCCGTTTTATGCCTTTTCCATTAAGTACTTTTTCGGGAATTTGCGAAGCTTAACAAGAAAACGGTCACAGGCGCTTGCAGAGGTTCAAAGCTATCTGCATGAGCGTGTTCAAGGAATGCCGGTGATTAAAAGCTTTGCGATTGAGGATGAGGAACAAAAGCGTTTTGATGCGCAAAATAGTAATTTTCTTACCAAGGCAATTGACCACACAAGGTGGAATGCCAAAGCATTTGCCGTAGTTAATACGATTACGGATATTGCCCCACTTCTTGTTATTGGCTTCTCCGGCTATCAGGCGATCAAAGGAGAGCTTTCAGTTGGAGAAATGGCTGCTTTTATTGCCTATATTGATCGTCTGTACAATCCATTAAGGAGATTGGTCAATTCTTCTACCACTTTGACTCAATCATTTGCTTCAATGGACCGGGTATTTGAATTTATGGACGAGAAATATGATATTGATGACCGTCCTGATGCCATTCCTTGTGAGCATGTAAAGGGGCATATCAAAATAGAAAATGTAAGCTTTGCTTATGATGAAAAGGAAGAAAAGGTTCTAAAGAATATTTCTCTTGATGTGAGCCCGGGAGAGACGATTGCTCTTGTTGGGATGAGTGGCGGCGGTAAATCCTCTCTAGTCAGTTTGATTCCAAGATTTTATGATGTGACAGAAGGAAGAATTCTCCTTGATGGGGTGGATATTCGCTCCCTCAAAGTTCGGACACTTAGGGATAAAATCGGGATGGTTTTACAGGACAATATCCTCTTCAGCGAATCAGTTAAATCAAATATCTTGATTGGAAAGCCAGATGCAACCGATGAAGAAGTATTAGAAGCTGCAAAGGCGGCCAATGCTCATGAATTTATTATGAATTTGCCAGAAGGATATGATACAAAGGTTGGAGAACGAGGAGTCAAGCTCTCAGGTGGACAGAAGCAGCGTGTAGCTATTGCACGGGTTTTTATTAAGAATCCTCCGATTCTAATTCTTGATGAAGCAACCTCGGCATTGGATTTAGAAAGTGAGCATTTGATTCAGGAAGCACTAGAAAAGCTAACAAAAAATCGAACCACCTTTATTGTTGCTCACCGACTTTCAACGATTACACATGCCGATCGGATTGTATTAATCGAGAACGGTGAAATCGTAGAAATTGGGAAACATCATGAACTAATGGAAAAACAGGGGAATTATTATAAGCTATTTCAAATTCAACAGCTCGAAAATTGACGAAATAAGGATGTTAAGGCATATAGCTTTAGCGTCCTTTTTTCATATTCCGACAAAATAATTCGGAAATTTTAGTATATAAAAATAATTCAGAAAAATAGTGGACGGAACTTTATTTCTTTTGTAAAATGATGAATATTAGAGAAATAGAATTTTTGAAAGGGGTAAAGTTGTGACTCAAGCGCCAGTTTTAGATGTGAGAGAACTAAGAACCTCTTTTTTTTCTTCCGATGGGGAGATTCCTGCGGTTGATAATATTAGCTTTTCCGTAAAGAGAGGAGAAATCCTCGGCATTGTCGGTGAATCTGGCTGTGGTAAGAGTGTCACCTCTCTTTCCATTATGAAGCTAGTTCCGCAGCCTCCTGGAAAAATAGTTGGTGGGGAAATTCTTTTAAATGGAGAAGATATCGTTCCGGCTTCTGAAAGAAGAATGCGTCAAATTAGAGGGAATGATATCGCGATGATTTTTCAAGAGCCAATGACCTCCCTAAATCCATTATTCACCATTGGGAATCAGCTTACGGAAGGCATCATGCTACATAAAAAAGTGAAAAAGAAAGCGGCTACGAGGCTAGGGATTGACATGCTTAAGCTCGTGGGTCTGCCCCGGGCTGAAGAGATTATGAAGGAATATCCGCATCAGCTTTCCGGGGGAATGCGGCAAAGGGTAATGATTGCGATGGCCCTATCCTGTGATCCGAAGCTACTTATCGCTGATGAACCAACAACTGCTTTGGATGTGACCATTCAGGCTCAGATTCTCTCATTAATGAAGGAACTAAATCGAAAGCTAGATACGGCCATCATTATGATTACCCATGATTTAGGCGTTGTAGCTGAAATTTGTCAACGGGTGATTGTTATGTATGCGGGACAGGTTGTCGAGGAAGCAAGCGTAAGAGAAATCTTCAAAAATCCGAAGCATCCATACACCATCGGTTTACTAGAATCGGTCCCAGATGTGCGGGAGAAGAAAGAGAGATTATATTCCATCCCAGGAAATGTGCCAAGGCCAGGCTCCATTCATCAGGGCTGCCGTTTTGCAGCACGCTGTGATAAGGCCTTTGACCGTTGCTTTAACGAGAACCCGCCACTCTATCCATACGGAGATCGGCATGCTGTTCGGTGCTTCCTGCATGAATCAGGAGGTGAAGCCCATGAGTGATGTGTTGTTAAAGGTAGATAACCTGAAGAAATACTTCCCTATCAAAGGCGGAATATTTGGCAAAAGGATAGGGGAAGTGAAGGCAGTTGATGATGTTAGCTTCTATGTGAAAAAGGGGGAAACCCTTGGTCTTGTAGGAGAATCAGGCTGTGGAAAATCAACTACCGGACGAGCGCTAATGAGATTAATAGAGCCGACAGAGGGACAGGTGCTCTTTGAAGGGAAAGACTTGACGAAGCTAAATGCTGAGGAAATGAGGCGCATGAGAAAGGAAATTCAAATGGTCTTCCAAGATCCATTCGCTTCTTTAAACCCGCGACACACGATCCAGAAAATTCTTGAAGAGCCTCTCATTGTTCATGGAATCAAGGACAAGATGGAGCGAAAACGGAGGGTGAAGGAAATGCTGGAGGTGGTAGGGTTAAATAGCTATCACGCAAAGCGCTACCCTCATCAATTTAGCGGCGGACAAAGACAGCGTATAGGGATTGCCCGCGCCCTAATGACAAAGCCAAAACTCATTATAGCGGATGAACCCGTGTCTGCACTAGATGTTTCGATTCAGTCTCAGGTTTTGAATCTACTTGAGGATCTTCAGAAGGAGTTTCAACTAACCTATATTTTTATTGCCCATGATCTCGGGGTAGTCAAGCATATAAGTGATCGAATAGGGGTTATGTATTTAGGAAGATTAGTAGAAATGACCGAGGCAGAAAGGCTGTATGAAAAGCCTTCCCATCCATACACGAAGGCCTTACTTGCATCCATTCCAATCCCGGATCCAGATGTACAGAAGGAAAGTGAATTGTTAATGGGGGATCTGCCGAGTCCATCCAACCCTCCTAAGGGTTGTGCTTTCCATACCCGCTGTAGTGAATGTATGGAGGTTTGTAAAACGGTAAGACCAGAACTTAAGGAGATAGAACCAGGTCATTTTGCTGCTTGTCATTTATTTAACAGTGATAATCAGCATTGATGATAAAGAGGGAGAAATATTCTCAAAAAAAACAAAGGGGGATCAACATGCGACAACGGAAAGGAATTTGGGCAGTTGTATTCTTATTAGTGCTTTCCTTGGCTTTGGTAGGATGTGCTAAGGATAAAGCAGGCAATGATGCCAAGGAACCGAAGGATAATGATGATGGGAAATCAACCGAGGAAACTGCTTCTGGTGGGCAGCTTGTCTTCGGGCGTGGAGGAGACTCTACTTCCCTTGACCCTGCTACTACTACAGAAGGGGAAGCATTTAAAGTTACACAGAATCTCTATGAAACTTTGATTAACTTTGGTCCGCAGGATACAGAAATTCATCCGGGCCTTGCCACAGAGTGGGAGCAAAGTGAAGACGGATTAAAGCATACGCTTAAGCTTCGCGAAGGCGTAAAGTTCCATGATGGCACAGACTTCAACGCAGACGCAGTCGTATTTAACTTTGAGCGTTGGAAATCAGGAACTGGCGAAGAGTTCCCTTACTACAGCTCCCAATTTGGGGATAGAATTGCAGAGGTCAAAGCGGTTGATGAGTATACCGTCGAGTTCACATTAACCGCACCAATTGCACCATTTTACAAAAATCTAGCGATGTCACCATTTGGAATTGCTAGCCCAGCAGCTGTTGAGCAGCACGGGGAAAATTTCTTCAAAAACCCAGTTGGAACAGGTCCATTCAAATTTAAGGAATGGAAGGAAAACGATCGCATCACGATTGTGAAAAATGAAGAGTATTGGCAGGAAGGATTACCAAAGCTTGATGAGGTTATTTTCAGAGTTATTCCTGAGAACTCCGCTCGTCTGAATGCGCTCATGTCAGGCGAGGTTGATTTGATTGATGGAGTGAATTTCAGTGATAAGGAGACCATTGATGGCAACCCGGACCTTCAAGTGTTTGAACGTCCTTCATTGAATATTGGCTATCTAGGGTTAACGTCTACACGTAAGCCACTTGATAACAAGCTAGTGCGTCAAGCACTGAACTATGCGGTTAATAAGCAAGCGCTCATCGATGCATTTTATGCCGGTGCAGCGGAACCAGCAATCAACCCGATGCCGCCAGTAGTGGCTGGCTACAATCCAGATGTGAAGGATTATGATTACAATCCAGCGAAGGCAAAGGAACTTCTTGCTGAAGCGGGGTATCCTGATGGATTCGAGATGGAACTATGGGCTATGCCAGTTCCGCGACCATATATGCCAGAGGGACAAAAGGTAGCCGAAGCACTACAAAATATGTTTGCTGAAATTGGGGTCAAAGCGGAAATTGTAACGTATGAATGGGGTACTTACCTCGATAAAGCAGCGAATGGAGAAGCAGATACCTTCCTTCTTGGCTGGACCGGGGATAATGGAGATGCGGATAACTTCCTATATGTACTTCTAGATGAGGATTCGATTGGGTCCAACAACTACTCCTATTACAAGAATGCGGAGGTCCACGAGTTGCTTCTGAAAGCACAAGCCAGCCCAGACCAGGCTGAGCGTGAGGAGCTATACAAGCAGGCACAGGTCATTATTAAGGACGATGCACCGTGGATTCCATTAGTTCACTCTACCCCACTATTAGCAGGTAGATCAGATATTTCCAATTTCTTACCTCATCCGACAGGCTCTGATTTACTATCATCTGTTGAATACACGAAATAAGCCCTTTTCTTAAAAAAGGCTGTCTAAATAGCAACCATTACTTAAATAGCCAAAATAAAGGTAGAGGAAAAGGGGGTTGAAAGAATGACTCCCTTTTCTTTTTAGAGAGGTGTATATATGCTTTCTTATACGATCAAACGCCTTCTATCATCAATACCAGTTTTAATAGGTCTTATATTAATTGTCTCTTTCATGATTAGGGCGATTCCAGGAAATCCAGCACGGATGATTCTTGGACAATTAGCCACTGAGGAAGCGGTAGCAACCTTAACGAAGCAGCTTGGCCTTGATCAGCCTTGGTATCTCCAATTTTTTCAATATCTAGGAAACCTATTAACGGGAGATTTAGGGGTGTCCTTAAGGACGAAATCGCCAATCAGTGAGGAGATCTGGCCTTTCTTAGCGGCAACAGCGGAGCTCGCCTTCTGTGCGATGCTGATTGCTATCGTAATCGGTGTCAATGCAGGAATTATCAGTGCATGGTTCCAAAACTCCTGGTTTGACTATATCGCTATGATTCTTGCCCTAATTGGTGTATCGATGCCGATCTTCTGGTTAGGGTTAATGGAGCAATGGGTGTTTGCGATTAAGCTTGACTGGCTGCCGACCTCTGGCAGGGAAAACGTTCGAGATCCGATCGAGTCGATGACCAATTTCTACATCATCGATACCTTGCTGCAAGGTGATTTTGAACAGCTCTGGGTAGTTGTGAAGCACCTAATACTACCAAGTGTTGCGCTGGCGACGATCCCGATGGCGATCATCGCTAGAATTACTCGTTCGACCATGCTTGAAGTGATGAAGTCTGATTTTATTCGCACGGCAAGAGCAAAAGGGCTTCGTATGTTCTGGGTCGTGTACAAGCATTCCTTGAAAAATGCAATCATCCCTGTTCTGACCATCATCGGCTTACAGACGGGACTGCTTTTGGGAGGAGCAATCTTAACAGAGACGATATTTAGCTGGCCTGGAATTGGTCGCTATATATACGAAGCAATTAATTATCGTGATTATCCAGTCATTCAGTCAGGTATTCTGATTATTGCGTTGGTTTTTGTCACTATTAACTTAATTGTTGACCTATTATATGCAGCTATTGATCCGAGAATTAAATATGATTAGGTAGGGGGAGAGGATATGGAGCTTACAACGAATAAGAATGCTCAGCTGCCGATTGAACCAATAGAAGAAAAAGCTGTCTCCCCCTGGTTAGAGGCTTGGAGGAGCTTTCGAAAAAATAAAATCGCTGTGGCCGGAACGGTTATTGTCTTATTTTTTATCGTGGTAGCAATTATTGCACCGGTTATTGCTCCAGAAGGGATTAATGAACAGAAGCTAGCAAAACGTCTATTATCCCCTTCGAGTGAGCATTGGTTTGGGACGGATGATTTTGGACGAGATATTTTTTCACGGGTGGTGTATGGGGCAAGAATTTCTCTATGGGTAGGGTTCGTAGCCGTAATGGGGTCGATTATTGTTGGTTGTCTCTTAGGGATTATTGCGGGCTATTATGGAAGATGGGTGGATGCTGTTATTTCGCGCTTCTTCGATATTTTGCTCGCATTTCCAAGTATTTTGTTGGCGATTGCCATTGTCTCTGTCCTAGGACCATCCTTGAAAAATGCCCTTATTGCGATTGCGATCATTAATGTACCGAACTTTGGACGCCTAATCCGTTCTCGTGTATTAAGCGTAAAGCAAGAGGAATATATCGTGGCCGCAAGAGCGGTTGGAATGAAAAATAGTCGTATCCTCTTTCATCATGTGCTGCCGAATAGTGTGGCACCCATCATTGTTCAAGGAACATTAGCGATTGCAACGGCAATCATAGAAGCAGCTGCGCTAGGCTTCTTGGGCTTAGGTGCAGGGGCTCCAAATCCTGAATGGGGGAAAATGCTAGCGGATGCGAGGCCATTTTTAATCCAAGCGCCATGGACGATGGTCTTTCCTGGCATTGCGATCATGCTTACCGTCTTAGGCTTTAACCTAATGGGGGATGGACTGAGGGATGCACTAGATCCACGGATGAAAAACTAGGTAAACTAAAAAACGAGAGCAGCTGACTGGTCAGCTGCTCTACTCTTGAGTCGGTTCTTCAATATTCACTTCATTCGCTTTTTTATGAAAAGACCTAAAGCTTGTGACAAGCACATCCAAATGGTCTAAATGCTCTTCGTAGTCAATCATAAATGAGATTAACTGCATGATATGGAAAAAGGTGATGTCATCTTCATCAATCATTTCCTTCTGCTTGGCGATGAAAAGACTGAACAATTCCTTGCGATTTAAGCAATATTTATCATCCTCAAGGGTTGTCTGGGGCTTTACCTTGCCAATGAATTTCAACATGATTCGTTCATGCCGATCGATTAAGAAATCAAGCTGATGCTGGATTTCAAGGTGGAAATCCTCCGGTAATTGAGAAACATCATTCTCAAAGCGGTGAAGCCTTTTTAGGATTTCAATCGCTTTTTTCGTTGTTTCAATCATTTGCCGATAGATGACAAGCTTCCTTGCTTTTGCAATCCCATTTTTCTTAAAATAATTTCTTTCTTCCTTATACATGATGTAGAGCTGATTAAGCTTAATCACATCTTCCTTCAGCTTCTTGATATCTTTTTTCAAAAACGTATGCTCTGAGGCGTGGCGTGAGTTAATCCGTATCCATCTGGTCGCTTCTTCTGTAGCAGTAGCAATTCGTAAATATAACTTATTCTCATATTTTGGTGGTAAAAATACCAGGTTAACAATAAAAGCCGAGAGAATTCCAAGCATGATCGTTAAGAAACGAATGATGGCAAATTGGATAAATTGATCCCCAGGAGCCTCCATTATGGCAATCATGGTTACGAGCGAAAGACTAATGGTATTTGAGATGTTTAATTTTAGATTAATAGTTATGACGATGATTGCGGCTATTCCAACCACAGCCACACTATTTCCTAGTGTCAAAACAAAACCAACAGCAATAAGGGCTCCAATGACATTTCCTTGTATTTGCTCAATAATCGATAAATAAGAGCGATATATCGTTGGCTGAATAGCAAAAATGGCAGCAATCCCAGCAAATATTGGTGAAGGCAGGTGGAGAACCTGAGCAAGCAGCAGCGCAAGAACTATCGCAATCCCCGTTTTAAAAATGCGGGCACCAAGCTTCATAGTTAACTAATTCCTTTCTTAAGATCAAACAGCAATATTACATACTTTAAACCATTTTACAGTAGTTAACAATAGCTCTTTTTTCAAAGCGAAAAATTTCCTATAAAAATTGCACCTCCAATTGTTAGAACAGGTGTCTCACAATTAGAGGTGCAGTTCAAGTTCCGCTTTGCTTATTTTTCAGCTAGTTCTTTGAATGCGTTCTGTACAGCATGGATCGTTGCTTCAACGTCTTCCTTCGTATGGGCGATCGTTAAGAACCAAGCTTCATATTTCGACGGTGCGAGGTTGATTCCTTGCTTGAGCATCAGCTTGAAAAACTTTGCAAACATCTGTCCGTCTGTGTTCTCTGCTTGCTCATAGTTCTCGACCTTTACATCAGTGAAATAGACTGTTAAGGCACCTTTGAGACGATTGATGGTAATAGGAATTTGATATTCCTTAGCAGCAGCGACAATTCCCTCTTCAAGCAATGCGCCAAGTTCATCTAAGTAGTCGTAGACACCATCCTGTTTTAATACCTCTAGACAAGCGATTCCTGCCTGAATGGAGGCGGGATTACCAGCCATGGTTCCGGCCTGATAGGCAGGTCCAAGGGGTGCGACATGCTCCATAATCTCTTTCTTGCCACCATAGGCTCCGATCGGTAGTCCTCCACCAATGATTTTTCCCATTGCCGTCAAGTCAGGCTGAATACCTAGGAGATCCTGAGCTCCTCCATAGGTGAAACGGAAAGCGGTTATGACTTCATCGTAAATGACAAGAGCGCCAGCTTCATGAGTAAGATCATTCACTTGCTGCAAAAAGCCTTCCTTCGGCTCCACGATTCCGAAGTTACCGACGATTGGTTCAACAAGAACAGCTGCAATCTGGTCTCCCCATTTTTGTAGGGCTGCTTTAAATGGTTCGATATCATTAAATGGAACGGTGATAACCTCTTGCGCAATACTTTGCGGGATGCCAGCTGAATCCGGTGTACCAAGAGTGGAAGGACCTGAGCCAGCAGCAACGAGCACTAGATCCGAGTGTCCGTGATAACAGCCGGCAAACTTAATGACTTTATCCCTTCCTGTATAGGCTCTCGCCACGCGAATCGTTGTCATCACGGCTTCTGTCCCAGAATTAACAAAACGAACCTTCTCAAGATTCGGCATTGCTTCCTGGAGCATTTTTGCAAATTTTACCTCATGGGGTGTCGGTGTACCGTAGAGAACCCCTGTTTCGGCCGCTCTTTTGATGGCCTCTGTAATATGTGGATGGGCATGTCCAGTAATAATCGGGCCATAAGCCGCAAGATAGTCAATGTATTGGTTGCCATCGACATCCCAGAAGTATGCGCCTTGACCTCTTTCCATGACAACAGGAGCTCCTCCACCAACAGCTTTATAGGAACGGGATGGACTATTAACACCCCCAACTATGTATTGCAGGGCCTCTTCATGCAAGCGTTCAGAATTGGTAAACTTCATTCTATATCCTCCTAAATCGGGTCAATTAATTGTGTACGATGTTATTTTAGCACTAATTCGCCGTAATGGAATCGTAGGACATGCAGTTCTAAAAAGATTGAATTTTACGTATAAATGAACAAATAAATGCTACTGCAAGGGATGAAGGGTAGGATGGTCTTATATACCTCGTTAATCTTAATCATCATCTGTATTATCTCGAGTATACGTATTGTTTTTACCCCTTATAAAATCAAAGGAAAATTTGTATCCTTTGAGAATTTTCTGTTTCTTGGGGCCATTTATGCAACGATTATGATCAGTTTTGGACTTATGTACGCATTATTAGAAATGCATCATTACCAAGTTTTTGATGAACACTACACCACCGAGAAGGAATCCTTCCTAGGGAGACTAGAGACGAGTCTATATTTTAGTGCTATTACGCTCTTCTCCGTCGGTTATGGAGATATCGCCCCTATTGGTATTGGAAGGGTCATAGCTGTATCAGAGGCCCTTATTGGCTACACGATTCCTGCTGCATTCGTTGCGAGAACTGTTTTAGATAATAAGCGGTAGGTGCATTCCACTTGTTTTTCACCATTGAATTAGATACGCTTAAGCTATGATAGACCCATCTAATATATGGAAAAAAGCGGAGGGATACATATGGTTGTTGAAATTGGTCAAATGGCGCCTGATTTTGAGCTACCGGCAAGTAATGGAAAGATGGCCAAGCTGTCTGATTACAGAGGAAAAAATGTTATACTATACTTCTATCCCAAGGATATGACACCTGGCTGCACAACGCAGGCTTGTGATTTCCGCGATCAGCATCAAAGCTTTGAAGAGGTTGACACTGTCATCCTCGGGGTAAGCCCAGATCCAATTACTCGCCATGAGAAGTTTATTGAGAAGCATGGCCTGCCATTTTTGCTCCTCGCTGATGAAGAGCACCATGTAGCGGAAAGCTATGGTGTGTGGAAACAAAAACAGATGTTTGGCAAGGTATACATGGGGATAGAAAGGTCCACATTTGTCATCGACAAGGAAGGGAAAATTGCAAAGGAATGGCGTAAGGTAAAAGTAAAAGGCCATGTTGATGAAGCTTTGCAGTTTATAAAGGAAAATTTAACTTGATTGGTTATGCACCCTTTTGGGTGTTTTTTTTGTGAGCAACCTTACTGGTTGAGAACTGTAGCTCATGAATGTTTTTTGTATTGATCTGGCTCTCAAACAGGATATAGACAATAAAGTGTAGAATTATTACGTTGGAGAATTTAAATGTCAATGTCACCATACCTATGCATAGTTTAACTTTTTTTGAAAAAATTTCAAAAAAAGTGAAGTAATTAGGCAGTTTTATACGTCTATTATGTATGATGAAAATTTTACTCGAGTTTGGCATGAGTTTTCTATGAAGGGAATATTATAGATTCGGCATAAGAAGAACGATTGGATGTTGCAGAATTTCGACTTAGGTGGTGATATTGAATGACGGAAAAATCAATCTACATCCTCTTAACAGATACGGGGACTTGGTTTTCAAAAATGATCAAGTTTTATACGAGATTTCCATACAATCACATTTCTATCGCTCTAGATGAAGGCTTAGACAATCTATACAGCTTTGGACGTAGGGTTTATCGGAATCCTTTTTCAGGTGGATTTGTGAAGGAGCGGATGGATCAAGGGGTATTTTTTCATCAAAAGGAAACGAAATGTGTTCTATACAAAATGACCGTAAATGAAGAGCAATATAATCAAATCCTGCGAGTGATTTACCAGTTTGAGAGTTTTGCTGCTAATTATAAATACAATTTACTTGGGATTTTTGCGATTGCGGTTAATCTGAGACTAAAACGAGATAATGCTTATACATGTTCTCAGTTTGTTGCAACTGTATTAAATATGAGTGGATTTGAGCTATTAAGCAAATGTCCAGAATTAATGAGACCCGATGATTTTCTCGAGATCCCTTCATTAGAGCTTATTTACGAAGGGAAGCTTCATGAATATCATTCATACTTTTCAGAGCTTGCTTCTTTTGGTGTTAGAAATGCAATAAGTGTCTAGTAAGAATGCAATTATATTATTTTATAGCCCTTTTTTATGAAGTGTGTGCGTATGTCCATTCAATTATACAAGTATTGAATATCCTTATATTAGGGCATACCTCCTCAGACAAATGTTATTTGCAGGTCTTTCTGGCCTGCTTTTTTTATTTTTTAAAGGATCATGACTTGAATGGTAGAAATATAATATAGAAAGAAGGGGGATGAATGAAATGAAAATCATATCTTCTGTTTTACCGAGTGATAAGCTTCAGGAGCAAATTCGTACAGCATTTCCTGATCTGGAGTTTCAATTCTTTAAGGGGATGAAGAGGGTTGCGGACAACTTCTGGGATGCAGAAATATTTATTACATATGGTGAGGATTTAACCGAGGAACATATTCGGAAATCAGACAAATTAAAGTGGATTATGGTGATGTCAGCTGGTCTTGAAAAGATGCCACTTTCTGCTTGTTTGGAAAAAGGCATTATTGTGACTAATGCGCGAGGAGTTCATAAGATTCCAATGGCAGAGTTTACTCTCAGCATGATGCTCCAATATGTCAAAAATACAAAGACCTTGTGGAAAAGGGAAGAGGAAGCAAATTGGGACAGAAGAGTCCCAATGGAGGAATTGGGTGATAAAACGCTATTGATCTTAGGAGTAGGTGCGATCGGTGGAGAGATTGCTCGACTTGCAAAGGCGTTTCGAATGAAAACAATTGGAATCAATCGAAGCGGCTCCGCTGTTGATTATGTGGACGAATTGTATAGGCTGGAGGAGATGCCTTTGCTTCTACCTCGTGCTGATTTTATCGTATCTGTCCTCCCAAGTACGGTGGAAACCACTTATCTTTTAACTTATGAACATTTTCAGCTAATGAAGGAAACGGCTGTTTTTATTAATATTGGGAGGGGAAATTTAGTTAGAGATGAGGTCCTCGTACGGGTCATGGAGGAAAATCAAATTGCTCATGCCTATTTAGATGTATTCGAAATGGAGCCTTTACCAAAGGAGCACCCGTTATGGAAGATGGAGAATGTGACTGTGACACCTCATATTTCTAGTTTGACAAAAAATTATTTACCTCGGTCATTTGAAATATTTGAACAAAACCTACATACATATATTAAAAAAGGCAATCAATATATTAACCAAATTGATTTAACAAGGGGGTATTAATAAGTTGTACATGTACATGAGTTAGAAATATTGACAAAAGTGGATTGTACCTAGTACACTAATTATAAATATTATAAAATAAGAATTCATACTAGAAATGAGGTGCATGGCGGTGTCACAGAACGAATTAAAAGAAGCTCTTGATACCTTAAAAGGAACTGGGGTTAGGATAACTCCACAACGTCATGCGATACTTGAATATTTAATAAGCTCTATGTCACACCCAACTGCAGACGATATTTATAAAGCATTGGAAGGCAAATTTCCCAATATGAGTGTGGCAACAGTTTACAACAATTTAAGGGTATTTCGCGAGGTTGGCCTTGTCAAGGAATTAACGTACGGAGATGCTTCAAGTCGTTTTGATTTTATTACCACCCACCATTACCATGTGATCTGTGAATCGTGTGGCAAAATTGTCGACTTCCATTATCCGGGTTTGGATGAGGTGGAACAGTTCGCTTCGCATGTAACTGGCTTTAAGGTAAGCCATCATCGTATGGAAATCTACGGCACTTGTCCTGATTGTGCAGGCAAGGAAGCACATTAACTGATAGTTTATGCTATCAGTTATTTTTTTTTGCTTTAAATGGATAATCAATATGCCTCGTAATAATTGAGTTTGCTTTCTATTAATATGGATCTGTTATATTTTGTTGTTGATTTACATACCGCCTTATACGTGTACGTTCTCGAGAGTTTTCGTACCGAATAAAACCAGTTCACGTACACGTATAAAGCTAAAAATTAACACTGTACATGAACATAGGCAATCAATATAAAAAATAACCCGGTGGGTGCCGAGTTATTTCGCAGATGTTTCTTTTTTACTGTTATATTTTTCGTCAAATTCCTTACCTTCAAGCTTTTGATCAAGTGTTAATGGTTCGTTGCAGTGCATGCAAATGTCCACTCGTCCCAAAATCTTCGTTGGCTTTTGACAGCTCGGGCAAATGACTTGAACCGTTCTGGTTGAGAGCATTCCAATCCAAAAATAAACAACCGTGCTCGCAATAATGGACAAAAGACCTAACAACATAAAGATTGTCATTAATATAGGCTTTTCTTTAAAAAATATTCCGAGATACATTACAATAAATCCGAGAAAGACGAGACTCAATGCAAACGTTCGAATTTTATTAATTTTACTTGAATACTTTGCCATGGTTGTACCCTCCTAAAGCAATACTATACCATAAAACGAAAGACGAATTAAATGCTTAAGAAAGCTTTAGGCGAAAAACGTCAAAATAAGAAGGAAATCATTTTTAGATCGTCGAAAATATAGGCTAACACATTAATGGGGGAATGACCGTGGAAAACATTCTTCGTTCCATATATCAGGAAAGAGCAAGTCAACCAGAAACTTTAGGGGTTCTCATGATCGAGAAGAGCCATCTTTCGATTCCAACTACCGACACATTTGATGCAATTCTTTTAATCATTGTAAAAGAAGCGGAGCAGCCTGTGTTTATCAAACATTATTCTTATCTTGATAAAAAAGCAGCTCTACATATAGTCACAGAAAAGCAATTGAGAACTTGGATCTTGTTGGGCTCAAATAAAAGAATCTTTGATTGGCTATATAATGGGAAGGTCCTATTTGATCGCAATGAATATGTCGCAGCATTAATGGAGGAATTAAAGGAGTTCCCGTTTTATGGACGAAAAATCAAGATGGGTCTCGAATTTGCGAAACTGATTCGTAGATATATGGACGGAAAGGCGTTCTTTGAACACCATCACTATCTTGATGCTTACAATCATGTTATTCATTCCTTGCATCATTTAGCAAGGCTAGCAGTGATCGAAAGTGGCTTTCACCCAGAGGTAACCGTTTGGAATCAGGTAAAGCAGCTTGAGCCCGAAATATACAAATTATATGTTGAACTCATCAACAGTGACGAATCGATGGACAAAAGACTGGAGCTTCTTTTTTTAGCAAGTGAATTTCTCATTCATTCAAAAACAAATATTGGTGCAAGTCATCTTTTACAAGTGTTACAGGAAAAAGAAAGCTGGACCTTTAATGAAATGCTCATTCATGAAGAGCTTGCGGAGTATTCGGTTGATCTTGGAATGCTACTTGAATATCTTGTTGAGCGTGGAGAAATAGAAGTAATCAATGTCCAAACAAAGGGAAGAGAAGTTTTTCATCGCAACTATCAGGTTGCAAAAAAATTATCCTAGAAAATTTAAAAAGGGTGTTGACCTTTTTGAGAATACTTGATATATTAATAACCGTCGCTGCAAAACAACAAAAAAATGTTTTTGTAGCCGACGGAACTGTTTAAAAAAGTTTTAAAAAAGTGTTGACGAATTTAAATCAACATGATATATTTAAAAAGTCGCCTCTGAGCGACAGAAACAAACTTGAGCGAATTTTTAAGTTGATTGTTCTTTGAAAACTAA
>DLCS01000163.1:0-8039 GCA_002480735.1 Bacillaceae bacterium UBA7792
TGCAATCATAATCGTTGTTGGTGGGGATGGTACTTTCCATGAGGTATTAAATGGGGTAGCAGGCAACAGCAATGTCCGCTTAGGCTTTGTCCCTGCGGGTTCCGGAAATGATTTCCGAAGAGGCTTCAGGATTCCCAAAAATCCTATTTCAGCTTTTCGTTTTGCGCTGGAACGGATCAAGGAACCCCCTGCACTCGTAGATACAGGAAAAATGGTCGATTGCCATGAAAAAGAGACCCACTTTGTCAATAGTGTAGGTGCTGGCTTTGATGCACTTATTTCGAAAGAGGCCAATGAGTCCCAGCTCAAGAAGCGACTAAATAAAATTTCCCTTGGGAATTTGGTTTACGCCTATCTTGTCTTGAAGAGAGTTTCTTCATTTAGGCGAACGAAAGTAACGGTGGTAGTGGATGGAGTACCCCACCATTTTGAGGATACTTGGTTTGTGTGCGTTTCGAACCAGCCCTATTATGGTGGCGGGATGAGAATTTCACCTCAAGCCTCTGTGGCAGATGGGTTGTTAAATATTACCGTCGTTCATCAGCTGTCAGGAATAAAATTTTTATTCTTCTTCATCACTGTTTTTTGGGGAGGACATTTGAGGTTCAAAGAGGTGAAAAATCTGATTGGAACAGAGATTTCCATTGAAACGGAAGAGCCATTTCCTGTGCATGCTGATGGAGAGTATGTCGGAGAAACCCCGATTACTATTCATACAAACTCCAAAGCTCTGCCTCTATTAATTAAGGAAATAGAATCATAGGGTACTTGACGAGAATTGGTATAAAGAGATAAAATTTATAAAGATTGTCCATTTTTAAGGAAATGGTCTTATCTCAGTTTACTGTTTTAATGAGGTTTCTTCGTTTAGAAGCTTACACTGGATAGCTATTGTTGAATTTCTGCTTCAGTAGCTGTCTTTTTTATTCTTGGCTATTTTCATCATAATGGTTTTTTTTTAAAACCATTATAGATAAAAATGGACCCTATTCTTACTCGATGTTGCAGTAATTGAAGGTGAACAATTTTGGAACACTTATTTGGACATGAATGGGAAATTGTCCCTGCTGGAGGGGCAACCGGAGAAGCATTTTTTGCACAACATGAAGAACAAAGGTTATTCTTAAAGCGAAATTCCTCTCCATTTCTTGCCGTTTTATCAGCAGAAGGAATTGTTCCAAAACTTATTTGGACAAAAAGACTAGAAAGTGGAGATGTAATCACTGCACAGCAATGGCTCGAAGGAAGAGAGCTCAAACCACCCGAAATGAATCATGAGCGGGTAGCTAAGCTTCTTCAGAAAATTCATTGTTCAAAGCCGCTACTCGGGATGTTAAGAAGAATGGGGAAAACCCCGGTCCATCCAGATAGCCTTCTCCGTTCCTTATTAGAGATGTTGGATTATGAGCTTTTAGCCAATCCAAAGATTAATCAGGCTTTGGATTTCTTACAGAGAGAGCTTTCGAACATCCCTACTGACGCCCACGTGGTTTGCCATTGCGACGTCAATCATAACAACTGGCTTTTAACAGAAAAGGATGAATTGTTTTTGATCGACTGGGACGGTGCTATGATAGGTGACCCAGCCATTGATTTAGGTATGATGCTTTATTGGTATATCCCTGAAGAAAACTGGGAGGATTGGATTCATCTTTATGGTGTAGAGCTCGATAACCATTTGCGCTTGAGAATGAAATGGTATTTTGTTGCTCAAACCTTATATTCTGTCCAATGGCATAAGAACAGAGATAGATTTGATGAAATGAACAAAACCCTCGATCATTTAGGGAAAATTTAAGAAAACTGATCCATATCACTGACCCACTGGGATAATTTCTCTTGATGGGTTTCAATATGATTGTCTAAATTACTTGAATTAATCCCATTTTGGCTATAAAGGTATATTTGCTCTAATACTTCATTATTCATACTTGAATCAGCCATCAGCGACTTCACTAATCGTTGTAATTGCTGAAGCTCTGAAACGGATCCACAACAGTCTTCTTGATGATTGGTTAATATATCCTTTAAGATTTCAACCTGATGCTGTTGATTCAATGGCATCATCTACACCCTTTCGCTTCTGTAATAAGGAATTCACATCTAGCATGTGAGTTCCTTTTCTTGTTTATGCATTCTCATACGGATAATGCTTGCTTGTAGTCCATTGAAATGTTATCGTTTTGTAGGAATAAAGATTACAGGGGTGTCCAGATGCGTGTAAGAAATAAGCCATGGGCGAGGGAAATGCTGGATTTGCATCCAGAATACGTTATCTCTTCTCCAGAAGAAAATAAAGGAAAATGGAATTCCGTTTTTGAAAAAGATCAGCCTCTTCATATTGAGGTAGGAACTGGAAAAGGCCGGTTCATTACAGAAATGGCAAAAGCCAATCCACATATCAATTATATTGGGATTGAGGTATTTGATAGTGTCATTGTTTCAGCCTTAGAACGTTTAACAGAAGCGAAATTGCCTAATCTCAAACTGTTAAACGTGAATGCGGAAAAGCTGACTGATATTTTTGCCAAGGGTGAGGTGAACCGCATTTATTTGAATTTTTCAGATCCTTGGCCAAAGACCCGTCATGCCAAACGCCGGTTAACCTACAAGACCTTCTTAAAGCTATATGAGGATATTCTAGTTGAGAAGGGGGAACTCCATTTCAAAACCGATAATCAAGGCTTGTTTGAGTTCTCCTTACTTAGCTTTTCCGAATATGGTCTTTTGTTAAAATATATTAGCCTTGATTTGCATAACAGTGATTTTGAGGGAAATATCATGACGGAATATGAAGAAAAGTTCTCGCAACAAGGAAGCCGAATTTATCGTTGTGAGGTTCAATATCGATAAGAACAGTAGGTCAGAAGTCTATCTTTCGCGATAGGCTTCTTTTATTTTATTGGGAATGGATACCTAATGATAGTGAATTCATTGTAAAATTGCTTTTTTCCGTTTAACATAGTAATAATTAGAAAATTCCTAATTTTCCTTTGTGTAATTAAATTAAGTTCAATAAGAGATTCCAAATAATATTGAGTACTTGGAAGGGTTGGTTTCCATATGAGATTAGAGAAGCACTTTATATCAATTTTAGAATCCCTGCATGATGCCGTAATTATCATCTTAATGGATAGTACGATCGTTTATGTGAATCAGGCCTATTCTAACCAATTTGGTGTGCCAGCGAATAAAATTATCGGAAAGAAATTAAAAGCGATTGAAGAAAATTCAAGAATACTTGATGTTTTAGAGAGTGGAAGGCCCTTAATTAATGACTACAGCTACGTTTATTCATTAAAAAGAGATGTGTGTGCAAACATTACCCCTCTGATGGAAAATGGAAAGATGATTGGTGTAGTAACCATTATGAAGGATATTTCTGAGGTGACCCATTTACAAGGAGAACTAATGAAATATCGTCATAATGTGTCGGAGCTACAAGAAAAGTTAGATAGAAAAAACTTCGTGAAATTGGAATCCAATTCGATAGAAATGCAAAAGGCGGTCCAACTTGCCAAAAAGGTTTCAGATACAGATGCAACGATTATTCTATATGGTGAAAGTGGAGTAGGGAAGGAAATCTTTGCCCAGGCCATTCATGAAGCTAGCAGCCGTTGTAATCAGGCTTTTATGGCAATCAATATGGCAACGATTCCAGAGGCTTTGTTTGAAAGTGAAATGTTTGGCTATGAGGAGGGATCTTTTACTGGTTCGAAAAAAGGTGGAAAAAAAGGGCTGTTAGAGCTTGCAAACAAAGGGACTTTGTTTCTAGATGAAATCGGGGAAATGTCACTTAATACACAATCCAAATTGCTTCGTGTGATACAAGAGAGAAAATATCAAAAGGTGGGAGGAACCACTCTCCAGTCGGTTGATGTAAGAATTATTTGTGCGACCCATCGACACCTAAAAGAAATGATTAAGAAGGGAGAATTTCGAGAGGACCTTTATTATCGTCTAAATGTCGTTCCTATTCATATACCACCGCTTAGAAATCGGAAAGAAGATTTAGAATACCTTTCAAAGAACATCTTAAACGAACTTTGTTTAAAATACGGTAAACATGTGTTAATTGATGAGGAAGTGCTTGATTGGATGAAACGGTATAATTGGCCGGGAAATGTCCGTGAATTATCGAATGTTCTCGAAAGAATGATTGCCGTTTGTATGAAACCATATATTACCTTAGAGGATATTCCCGAAACACTTATATTTGAAAGCCCTTCCATCTCTGATTCTATCCATTTAGAAGATAATAGTTCCGAAAATCAACAGGAGACATTGCTGCCGTTAAGGGATATATTAGAAAAACCTGAGCGGGAATATATCGAATTTGTCATTCGAAAGTCAAAAAGTAAAACAGAAGCAATCAAGACATTAGGATTAAGCAGAAAAGCATTCTATGCGAAATTAAAAAAATATCAAATTCAATAACTGAAATGGCCAATATTTTAATTTGGCATAAACCTTGCATATAGAATTAACAATAGAACAATTATATTGCAAGGGGGAACTTAGGGAAATGAAAGTGAATATTAAACGAATGCAGGAAGAGCAAGCAAAAATCATTTTTCAAGAAACAGCAGGTCTGGCTATCATCACGATTAAAAGACCACAGAAAAGAAATGCCCTGACAGCAAAGATGTGGAATGAATTAGCAGAAACCGGTCTGATGGTGATGCAAAATCCGAAAAATAAGGTGGTCCTTTTGAGGGGCTGGGGCGAGCAATTTACTGCAGGCTCAGATATTCAAGAGTTTCATGAAATGTCTCTTGATGAAGCTGAGGAGTCCTTTGGATTGATGGAAAAAGCAATTTCTACCTTTGAGAATTTGGAAATTCCTACAATCGGTATCATCAATGGTCCGGCAATGGGGGCCGGTCTTGAGTTAGCACTTTCCTGTGACTTGAGAATAGGCTCAGAGAAAACCAGATTAGGAATACCAGTTGGAAAGCTAGGAATTACCCTGAATAATAAATTTGCCAAGAGATTGGTTGATTTGATTGGACCGAGTTTGACAAAGGACTTAGTTTATACAAATCGGATATTTAAAGCGGAGGAGGCCCATCACCTGGGGATGTTGAATTATTTAGTGAACGCAGATGACCTCGATAGGTTTTCAATTAGGGTAGGAAAATTAGTGGCTTCCCAATCACCTGCATCCCTTCTTTCTATCAAAAGATCAGTTAGGGAATGTATAAACAGTGTTCCAGTTCTTTGGAAGGGCTCCACTCCATTTGTTGATCACCAAGATTTCCCTGAAGGTGTTGCCGCCTTTGTCGAAAAAAGAACTCCGCGTTTCACGAGAAGATTTTAAGTGATATATTACAAAAAATAGATGGAAGCTCGGATTATAGGAGCTTCCATCTATTTTTCTGCCCGTTGAATACGAAGGTTAATGGCATGTAATTCAATGGAAAAAATTTGTTCAAAATAGCTCTTAATATCCTTTTGAATGTTATCCATTAATTCCTTAATGCTATAACTAATAGGTGATTTCAGTATTAAGGTTAGATGGATGATGGGTAACCCCTCCAAGTTGATTCTCAAGGATTTGCAATACTTAATATCGCCATATTGATTGCAAATATGGAGAATAATGTCTCGGTAAACATTCTTTCCAATCTTAATAATTCCTTTTTGAAAGTCGGGTTGGACAATGGTGACTTCCGCAATTAACTCGTTTTTATGTGAAAGAATAGCGAATCCTCTCCGAATCAACTTTTTAAAAAAGTTTTGTTCCACCTGTCGAAAGGGAATTGGAATAACATGCTTCCCCTCTGTCCTGCGAATAAATTGGGCTATTTGAATTTCACTTGAAGAACGGATCTCTTGAACATGATAGATTTTACTTATTTCTCCAAGCTTCAAATTTTTAGCGATTAAACGCACCATTTTTTCAGAGGTTCCGATAATCAATATCTTTCCAATAAAGCAATTTCTGATTGATTCTTTTACTTCATTTCTGTGCTTTAGATCGAAGAAAGTTGCTCGTTTAACAGCGGTATATGAATTCTTTTCAAATTTTGCTGAAAAACCAGCTACTTTATTTCCATTAACGATAAGTAATCCATCATCGATAATAGCAGGTATTTTTTTTTCATGAGCGAACTCTAAAGCAATCGTGCTTTTCCCCGTCCCACTAGGTCCGCTTAAGGCATATATTTCCATTTATCATAGCTCCCTTGGCTTATGCTTTTCTAGATATAGTCTTATTATATTTTGGGTTCTATATTTATTCAAACTATTCATAAAATTGTTTCTCTCAGAAACAATGGTTTCGGAAGGAAACAAATATCTGTTTCCAAAAGAAACAATTGTTACAGAATATTGAACATTCATTCTTCTGTAAAAGGTTCTGATACTTTGGCATACAACTTGCAAGATTAGAAATTGAAAATATTTCTTGGAGGGATTCGATGTCAAAAGTGCTTTTAGAAAAGATAGGGAAAATAAGTGTCATCACAATAGATTCACCACCGGTTAATGCCCTTGACCGTGAAGTGATAAATGGTCTCGAGGACGCTATATCACATATCAAAGATGATACAAATGTAGTCATTGTAAAGGGAGCCGGTTCAAAAGCTTTTGTTGCTGGGGCAGATATAAAAGAATTTCCTAACTTAACTCCTTTAACTGGAGAACAGCTATGCTTGAGGGGGCAATCGGTTTTTCATTCACTTTCGGCATTAAAGCAGCCAGTCATTGCCGCAATTGACGGATTCACGCTAGGGGGCGGCTTAGAACTAGCACTTGCCTGTGATATTAGAGTGGCAACCTCGAAATCACAATTTGGTTTGCCAGAGGTGAAATTGGGAATAATCCCGGGCTATGGTGGAACTCAGCGTTTATCTAGATTGGTTAGTGTAGGTAAAGCGTTACAGCTCATTTGTTCAGGGGAGTTTATAGGTGCTGAAGAGGCGAGCAGAATTGGGCTTGTTGAAGAAGTAGTAGAAACGGATGCGATGAAAAAAGCAATGGAACTAGCAGAGACTATTGCATCACGGGGACCTATTTCCGTCCAAAAGGCAAAGGAGGCGGTCTTAGCTGGCAAAGAAATGTCGCTAGAGGAAGGGCTGAAATTTGAGGCAGAGCTATTTGGAAGTTTATGTGAAACAGAGGATAAAGTAGAAGGAGTAGCAGCCTTTTTAGAAAAAAGAGAACCACAATTCACAGGAAGATAAGGAGGAATCATCATGGAAAAGATTGGCATCATCGGATTTGGAACAATGGGGTCAGGAATTGCGCAAGTATGTGTAGAAGCAGGCTATGAGGTAGTTGCAGTAGAGACAGAAAAGGAATTCTTTCAGCGTGGCCTTAAACAAATTGAGAAGAACTGGAATAGGGCGATTGAAAAAGGAAGAATGAGTGAAGAACAACGGAATAAGGCACAAAGCTTATTAATGACGACAACTGAGTGGGAAAACCTAGCTACTGTTGATTGGGTCATTGAAGCAGTGAGTGAAAACATGGAGCTAAAGAAAAATATTTTTAAAAGAATTGAAGAGTCTGTGAGTGAAGATGCAATTATTGTCAGCAATACGTCGGGATTGAGCATAACCGAGATTGCTAGTGTGATGAATAATCCTGGTAGAGTAATGGGATTCCATTTCTTTAATCCGGTACCTGTTATGAAGCTGGTTGAGCTAATTCGGGGATATGATACAACGGAGGAAACCTATGAAAAGTCGCAAAAGCTTGTAGCATCCCTAGGGAAAGAATCAATTGATGTAAAAGAATCCCCATTATTTGCTGTTAACCGTATTTTAGTCCCAATGATTAACGAGGCGATCTTTGTTTTGCAGGAAGGGATCGCAACTGCGGAGGACATCGATAAAGGAATGAAGCTAGGTGCAAACCACCCGATTGGACCACTTGCCCTCGCAGATTTAATCGGTTTAGATACGCTTTTATTCGTTCAAGACTCCTTGTATGAGGAGACCCAGGATTCGAAATATCGAGCAGCTCCTCTACTAAGAAAGCTTGTTCGAGCAGGGCATTTAGGCAGGAAAACAGGACAAGGTTTTTATGAGTAT
>DLCS01000163.1:8120-41173 GCA_002480735.1 Bacillaceae bacterium UBA7792
TTTTATGAGTATTAATTGGAGATAGGCTAATTAGGAATAAGCGAACTCCGATGGAGACTTATAAACGTTAGCAGCCGTTGGAGTTCGCATACTCCTCTATATTAAAAAAGGAGGTCAAATGGATGACAACAGTAGGAGAATTAGTTGAATGGTCCGCACAGAACTATCCCGGTAAACTCGCGATCATCTGCCGACAAAAGAACCAGGTCTACACTTATCAGGAGTTAGATGAAAAGATTAATCGATTTGCTTCTTCTCTACTACAATTAGGTGTGAAAAAGGGAGACGTTGTGTCAACATTCTTGTATAACACGCCTGAATTTGTGATTACTTTATTTGCGGCTGCAAAAATCGGAGCTGTTTTCAATCCGATTAATTATCGGTTAACAGCTTCTGAACTTAAGTACATTCTAAATGATGCTGGTTCATCTGTGTTAGTGTTTGAAAATGTAGTTGCTGAAATTATCAATGATGTACGTGAGCTGGGAGTAAATGTTTCCCATTATGTTTATATAGATGATGACCGACCAGACTATTCACTTGACTTTCATCAGCTTGTAGAAAGAGGGCAAGCAGTTAAACCGGAGGTATCCGTTACAGAGAATAATACCTATATCATGATGTATACAAGTGGTACAACAGGAAGACCAAAGGGAGTAATCCATAAGCACCGTGATATGATTCATCATAATTTTTTGATGATTGAGTGTATGAAGTTAAATAAAAATGATATTGGTCTATCCGTCGCACCTCTGAATCATACAGCAGAGCTACATACTTCATTTCTTCCTCGATTGATGGTTGGGGCAACCCAGGTCCTCTTACACCATTTTGAAGCGGAGACCGTCATGAAGACAATTGAGACTGAGAAAATCACTCATCTTTTTGCCGCCCCGACGATGGTTAATATGCTTCTAAATGTGAAGGATTTTGAAAACTATGATGTTTCTACACTTCGCTTACTTGGATACGGGGGAGCCTCGATGGCACCTGTGTTAATAAAGAGATTCCAAGAAAAGACGAATGCAGAACTTATTCAAATGTTTGGTACGACTGAAATGGGTCCAGTCATGAGCGTGCTTTATTCAGATGAACAATTATCGAAGGCGGGTGCAGCAGGAAAGCAAATTCTAACCCATCAAATGAAGGTAGTCCGGATGCCGGAGGATGGGAGACCATCACACCCAGATGAAGAATGCGAGGTCGGAGAGGTTGGAGAAATCATCGTCAAGGGCCCTTGCATGATGGAGGGATATTACAAACGGCCTGAGGCAACAGAAAGGGCATTGGCCTACGGCTGGTATCATACGGGGGATATGGGCTATATCGATGAGGATGGCTATGTTTGGATTAAGGACAGAAGTGATTACATGATTAATTCTGGTGCAGAAAATGTCTATCCACGGGAGGTTGAGGACCAAATTCAGGAGCATCCAGAAGTGGTTGAGGTTGCCGTCATTGGAAAACCAGATCCTACCTGGGGGCAAATCGTTGTTGCCTTTGTAGTGAAAAAAGTTGGAAGTACCATCGATGCTGACACGCTTAATCAATTTCTCATTGGTGGAAAGAAATTAGCGAAATTCAAGCGTCCACGAGAATACTATTTTGTCGAAACTCTACCGAAAACAACGAGCGGGAAACTGCAAAAGTTTGTACTTGTTAATCAATTGGAGAAGTTGGGGGAGGGGGAAAGAATATGAACAAAACGGCAGAAGGATTTGTAAATACATTTGATCTATCTTCTGAACACCTAGAAATTAAAGAAGGGATCCATCGCTTGGCTCAAGATAAGATTAAACCAAGAGCGATGGAAATCGATGAGCAAGCGGAATACCCGATGGATATTTTGGAACTATTATCTGACTATGGCTATATTGGCGCCAATATGCCTGAGGAATATGGTGGGGCTGGATTAGATCTCTTAAGCTTTTGTTTAATTGTAGAGGAAATTGCGAGAGTATGTGCTTCTTCATCCCAGGTGGCTGTGGTCCAGGAATTGGGCACTTTACCAATAATGATCGGTGGAGAAGAAAGTCTCAAGAAGCGGTATCTACCGAAGCTAGCGACCGGTAAGAATATTGCTGCCTATGCTCTAACAGAACCAAACGCGGGTTCTGACGTGAGAAGTTTAAAGACGAAGGCGGAACGAACGGGTGATACCTATGTGTTGAATGGGCAAAAAATGTTTATTAGTAATGGTGGGGTGGCAGATGTGTATTCTGTCTTCGCCCAAACGGAGAAGGGCATCACTGCTTTCGTCGTTGAAAAAGATACCCCAGGCTTTGAAGTGGGAAAATTAGAGAAGAAAATGGGGATTAAAGGCTCACCGACCGCCCAATTATTCTTTGAAAACTGTGTTATACCTTTAGAAAATCGAATTGGAGAAGAAGGAGAAGGCTGGTTAATTGCCATGAAAACCTTTGATAAATCAAGACCAACCGTTGCTGCCCAGGCTTTAGGAATCGCTCAAGGCGCCCTTGATGTTGCTCTTGAATATGTTCAAGAAAGGGAACAGTTTGGAAAGAGTATTAGTTCTTTTCAGGCTATCCAATTTATGCTAGCTGATATGAAGACACAAATTGAGGCAGCACGAGGACTAGTATATCGTGCGGCGGCGAAAGTCAATGACCTTACCTCTACTGGGAAGAATCCAGAGTTAACGCAGAGCTCTTCAATGGCTAAGATGTTCGCATCAGATGTGGCGATGAAGGTAACGACAGATGCCGTCCAGCTATTAGGTGGCTATGGCTTCATTCATGAGTATCAAGTAGAGAGAATGATGAGGGATGCGAAAATCACGCAAATTTATGAAGGTACCAATCAAATTCAACGGATGGTAATCGCTAGAACAATGCTTGGAGGAAAAAAATAATGAAATTACTATTCATTCATGGAGCTGGAGGAACAAAGAGCAAGTGGAGGAAAATTGAACATTTATTATTAGATGATAACTATGAGGTCATTGATCTCCCAGGGCATGGTAAAAATGAATACAACGCAATAACCTCTATCCAAGACTATGCTGCTTACATGAACGAGCATGTGAAAGAAGATACGATTGTGGTCGGTCATTCGATGGGAGGGTTAATTGCATTAGAGTTAGCTGCAAGAAATAACAACGTGAAGGGAATCGTTCTTGCTGCAAGCTTCTATGAATTGCCCGTTCACGAGAAGATTCTTGCTAAATTATCAGGGGGAGAATTTCCACCTTCTCTTTTCCATGTATCCTATGGCAAAGAGGCGAGCACGGAATTAATAGAGGAAGAAAAGAAAGAGTTAGATCTGGTACCAGTCGGTGTTTCGTATGCAGATTTCCGTGCAACAAATATATACAAAGAAGGGAAAGAAACACTAGCAAGCTTAAAAATTCCAGTCTGTGCAATTCTTGGGGAACAGGATCGGCTATTACCACCAGGAGCCGAAGAGGCACTAAAAAGAGTAAGGGGGGATATGAAGATTTCTATTATTAACGGTTCTGGCCATTATGTCATGGTGGAAAAACCAGAGGAATTTGTCGAAAAATTACAGGTATTTGTTGATGAAGTTCACAAGCTAAAAACAAACTAAAACGTTTTTAAAAAGGAGTGGGGTAAGAGGATGGGAATGTATAAAAGAAGAAATGAGGGTGCCGAACAGCCTTCAATGTTAGGCCCATTGAAGCTGAGATTGCCTTTTGTGCACTATAAAATAGAACTTCCTGATTGGATACAGGGTGCCATTTTATGCGTTGTCCCGATGGGGGTAACAGCGATTATGATGGATGTTCTTGGAATTCCTTTTGAAATTGCAATTGCATTTGTGATCATTAATAACTTCCTATATCTTCTGCACACTCATTTCGGTGATCCGTCTATTGCAGGCTGGATCACTGCGGGAATTCCCTTATATGTAGGGTTTTTGACTGGATTCCCAGAGGGGGAAGCTAGAATCCTAGCATTGATAGCCCTTCAGTTAACCATAGCCGTCATCTTCCTAGTGATGGGGCTCTTTAAAGGGGCCGATGTATTAGTCAAAAAACTCCCAACCTCATTGAAGGCAGGAATCCTGCTTGGTGCAGGTTTTGCAGCCATCTATGGTGAATTTGCAGCTACTGGCCGTGTATGGACGATGCCGATTACGATTCTTGTAGGTGCAGCCTTAGGATTCTTTATGATGTTTTCGAAAACGGCTGAACCTTTAAGACAAAAGTATTCAGCTTTTAGATATATGGCCCAATTCGGAATTGCAATTCCTTTCTTTCTAGCTTATGTTTTTGGTATATTAATAGGAGAAGTTTCAGCACCGAACCTATCATGGAGCTTTGTTCCGCTTCCGATAGGAGAAATTCTTTCGAATTATAGTGTTTTTGGTATCGGATTTCCTAGTTTTGATTATTTTGTGAAAGCGTTTCCTTTGGGGGTTGCCGCTTATATCATTGCATTCGGTGATATTTTAGTTGTAAGTTCGATTTTGAAAAAAGCGGATGAAGTAAGAACAGATGAGAAAGTTGTTTTCAGCCCTTCAAGAAACAGCATCATCGTATCTATCAGAAACTTCATTGAGGGATTATTCATGCCTTATTTACCATTGTCAGGTCCACAATGGACTGCTGGGCAAGTACTTGTTGTTAATCGATATATGAATAACTCACGCAAGCAGGTTGATAGTTATTGGGGTGGAGCCACGGGGATCTTCTGGGGAATGAGTATTGCCTTAATGCTTGGACCTGTCGTTTCCTTCTTCCAACCTGGGATAAATATTGGGATGGCTCTAACAATGATGATTCAAGGGTATTTATGTGGATACTTAGCGATGGAAATACTAAAGGATCACTCAAACCTTGAGCGGGGAATTGCCATTATTATTGGGGCAGTTCTAGCAACGAAAGGTGCAGCATGGGGACTTGGAATCGGGATTGTCCTATGGTTGCTATTAGAAAAGCAATGGGTTTTATCACAGCCTGTAACAAGTAATAAGGACGCGGAAAGCTCTATATAGTCTAATGATTTGACATAAAATAACGGAATATTAGTAATGAATGAATGATTAATAATATTCTATCCTCAGGAGGGTATTATGCTTTACATGAATGGAAAATGGGTAGAATCAAGATCTCACAAGGAATTTGCCGTTTATAATCCAGCAAGTGGTGAAGAGATTGGAAGAGTAGCTGATGGGAGCAAAGAAGATACGGCCATCGCTATTGAGGCAGCAGCAAGAGCATTTGAGGGATGGTCAAGCCTGACTTCTTATGAAAGGTCACGTTATTTGTACAAGGTCTATGAAATCATGATTGAGAGAAAGGAAAGCCTCGCTCGTCTGATGACCATTGAACAGGGGAAGCCTTTGAAAGCAGCTCGAAATGAGGTTCAGTATGGTGCTGATTTCCTCTTGTGGTATGCAGAAGAAGCGAAACGCGTATATGGCAGTGTCATCCCTGCACCGAGAAAGGATCAGAGATTTATCGTCTTAAAGCAGCCGGTAGGGGTTGTTGGGGCTATTACTCCGTGGAATTATCCAATTTCCATGATTACTCGAAAAGTGGCACCTGCTATAGCTGCCGGGTGTACGGTTGTATTAAAGCCAGCTGAGCAAACCCCGCTATGTGCGGTCGAAATCTTTAAAGTCTTTGCTGATGCTGGACTACCTGATGGTGTTGTCAATCTAATTACTTCTACACATCCACAGGAAATCGGTGAGGAGCTTTTAACCAACCCGCATGTGAAAAAGATTACGTTTACAGGCTCCACTGAGGTTGGCAAAGAAATTTCCGAAAAAGCAGCAAGAAATGTGAAAAGAGTTTCGATGGAACTTGGAGGACATGCCCCTTTCATCGTCTATGATGATGCGAATCCCATTTATGCAGCAAAAGGACTCTCGCTCGTTAAATTTCTTAATACAGGTCAGGCTTGCATTAGTCCAAATCGTATTTTTGTACACAAGTCAATTGTAGAAGAGTTTACAGCGACGTTGGTTGAGAGAGTGAATAAATTAAAGGCTGGCAATGGTCTTGAGGAAGGGGTTTCAATCGGTCCATTAGTAGATACGGCCGCTATTGAAAAAGTAGATAGGCAAGTGAAGGATGCGTTAGAGAAGGGGGCCAAACTTGAAGTCGGAGGTGGCAGGCTTCTTGAGAAGGGACTCGATAAAGGGAATTATTATGCCCCTACCGTTCTATCTGGAATCACTGAGGATATGAGGATTTATCGGGAAGAAACATTCGGTCCAGTCGCTCCAATTATTTCGTTTGACTCTGATGAAGAGGTTCTTCAGATGGCAAATGATACGAACTATGGATTGGCCGCCTATATCTATACGCAAAATCTCTCAAAAGCAATGAAGGCATTCGAAGGGTTGAACTTTGGAATCATTGGAATTAATGATATCAATCCAACCGCTGCCGCCGCACCTTTTGGTGGAATGAAAGAGAGCGGATTAGGTAGAGAAGGCGGCATGGAAGGGATTGAAGAATACCTCGAAACAAAACTTGGTGGATTTTCTCTGTAAGAATTGATACTGAAAAAATGACAAAGCTAATAAAAAATGAAAAGCATCATCCCAGTTAAGGGTGATGCTTTTAAACTATAGGCTATAGTTTCACGGTTTCAATCACGCTGCCTGTGACGGCATCTGCCACAAATTCATATTGCTCAATCTTCTCATCAATTGCTCTTGAAATGCCACCCTTATACACCGTGTAGGTGAAATGAGCCTTTTCGTATGGTTCCGTATTCATATGGATCCACGAGCCGCTAATCGGTCCAGCCTGCTTAAATAACTCCTTTGCATTTGACAATGCTTTTTCCGGTGAAACCATCGTTTTGGAATCGAGAATTTCCTTCGTCACAAATCCACTTACGATTCCAACACTAAGCCCTAGAAAAAAAGATTTCCAGTTCAATGAAAAGCCTCCAATCCGGTCAGAATGAATTTCTTACTTCCCTTATATTAACACAGTTGAAATCTGAAAGTGGTAAGAGTAAAGAAACTTCTGTAAAATAAAGCATATACATAAGTTTACTTGAAGGAGACATAAAGGATGAACGAGAAAACAAGACAGCTATTCAAAACTTTAACTGAGCTACCTGGTGCACCAGGGAACGAGCATTTGGTGAGAAATTTCATGCGTGAAGAGCTTTCTAAATATGCAGATGAGGTAGTGCAGGACAAGCTTGGCAGCATCTTTGGTGTGAGAAAAGGGGATGGCCCTATCGTCATGGCTGCTGGCCATATGGATGAAGTCGGCTTTATGGTAACCGCCATTACGGATAATGGAATGCTTAGATTCCAAACCCTTGGTGGCTGGTGGAATCAGGTTCTTTTAGCACAGCGTGTACAAATTATTACAGAGAACGGCCCAATTGTTGGGGTAATTGGTTCCATTCCTCCTCATTTATTAGACGAGGAAAAAAGAAAGAAGCCGATGGAAGTCGAGAACATGCTTATCGATATCGGTGCGGATGACCGTGAGGATGCGATCAAAATTGGCATTAAGCCTGGTCAGCAAATTGTACCGATTTGTCCGTTTACACCAATGGCAAACGAGAAGAAAATTCTCGCAAAGGCTTGGGATAATCGCTATGGCTGCGGTCTTTCAATTGAACTATTGGAAGCGTTAAAGGATGAGAAGCTTCCAAATACCCTTTACTCTGGTGCAACCGTTCAAGAAGAGGTTGGACTACGAGGTGCACAAACAGCAGCGACAATGATTAAACCAGATATTTTCTTTGCGATGGATGCAAGTCCAGCCAATGACATGACCGGAGACAAAAAGGAATTTGGCCATTTAGGGAAGGGAACCCTTTTAAGAATTCTCGATCGCTCAATGGTTACACATCGTGGCATGAGAGAATTTGTCTTGGATACAGCTGAAACCCATCACATTCCTTACCAATATTTTGTTTCACCAGGTGGAACCGATGCGGGGCGAGTTCATTTAACAAATGAAGGGGTTCCAAGTGCGGTGATCGGCATTTGTTCTCGCTACATTCATACCCATGCATCAATCGTGCATGTCGATGATTACGCAGCGGCGAAGGAATTATTAATCAAGCTCGTAAAGGCTTGTGACAAAACAACAGTTGAAACGATTCGTCAAAACTCATAAATTCATTTTCTACCGGATGAAAGAAGGTATATTCACCATGAAAATCGTAATAGGGACAAAGAATCCGGCAAAAATTAAAGCAGTTCAATCTGTTTTTGTCGACGATCAACCAGAATATATGACTATAAATGTTGCTTCAGGCGTGAGTGGACAGCCTTTTTCAGATGAAGAAACGATGACGGGCGCACTGAACCGGGCACTTGCCGCATTAGAGCAAGGGGAAGGGGATATCGGAATCGGTCTAGAAGGTGGCGTTCATCAGCATGAACATGGCCTCTTTCTTTGTAACTGGGGAGCATTAGCTGTTAAAGGGGAGCAACCGCTCCTAGCAGGTGGGGCAAGAATTCCATTACCAACGGAAATTGCGGAAAGGCTTAAAGCTGGTGAGGAATTAGGACCTGTGATGGATGACTATGCTAAAAAGGAAAATGTACGTAAACAGGAAGGAGCGATCGGGATTTTCTCCAATGGGGAGGTCGATCGTGCTGAAATGTTTACCCATGTCATGAAGCTTTTAAAAGGTCAGTATGAATACAAATATAAGAAATAGCTTTCATAAAGGAAGGACCTGACTTAATATCCAGTCAGGTCCTTCCTTTATTATTTATTCATCTATGCACAAGATAAAATGCAACCTACAGCATAGCTTGCTAGACATACTATACAGCCTGCACAGGTAATTCTTGTAGGATCCCAAAGACAAGCTCCACATGCTCCTTCGCATGCTATTCTAACTGGCCCTGGGAGTTTATTCCATGTATTTTTGAGACACTTACCAACACAGTCCCAGTATCCCAATGGATTTCCAGACTTAAAAGCATAGTCATCTGCCATTTTCACATAATAATCATCGTCATAACTAGCAGTTACGATCATTTCGCCCGATTCTAAATCGATCTCCATTGTAAATAAATGTGCTCCATTAGGTAAAGAATATGCAATTGAAAAATGCTCTACTTCATTTTCATTTTCTCTCATAAAGTCTGCTATCATCCCAGCACCAAATGTATCTTCAGTACTGTTATATGCAATATTCAAAATAGATTTCTCTAAATTACTATCTTCAGAGAGTTTATAAGGAACGGTGATTGATTGCTTTCCATTCTCATAGTTAACTAAAATTGATTCTTCCCAAAGAAGATCAAGGTAACTATCTTTATTACTATCTGGATGTTCTTCCATAAAATAATCTGTACGAACATGCTCTTTTGCTCGCTCTATCAATGAATTGTCTACTTGGTTGATACCTAATATTTTCTCTTGATTACCTGGTAAATCCCCGCCACAACCGCAATCTTGTGTCGAATCGATTTTTGTAGAATTTGCATTTGTTGCAAAAACTATACTGTTTCCTGCCTGACTTAGAAGGAGTAAGAATGAAAACGCTAGTAATACGGCTTTTTTCAAGTTCATTTAATTCCCTCCTAATAGTTTTTACTACAATTGTAATATTATCATAATTCGGAATTTTTGTAAAAAATTTTTTGGAAAATTTCGTAATTATATGTATAATATGGTATAAAAGGAGGTGAAAAAATGAAGATTATTAAAAAGTATAGGCTGATTTTTATCTTTCTCTTGATCATATTAGCTTACATTCTAAAAGTATCTTCACTTCTACATTTTTCTATAATGATAGGTGCAGTTTTTTTCTGGCTCTATGTTTCAAAACATTTTTTTAAAGAAAATAATTTTAAAGAATTCTCTTTTAAACAGAAAGTATTATTCTATTCTATTATGATCTGCCTTTCTATAGCTGTAATAACTAGTGTACTATTGGTAGTTTAGATGTAAGTACTACTAGAGTTACCCTAAATAAGTAACGGAATAGGGTGTAGTTTATTCAATTTATATCGACTGCCATTTGTTGTATTGATAATGGAGCGAATAAGAATATATCAGAGCTAAAGAGTTGTGCGATAGTTAGAGAAATATATACAGAATCTAATGATGTGTTGATTAAAAACGATTAACGCATTTTTTTGTTAATCTAGCTAATTTTGCAATTATACTCATGAGCAAATCCTTCTCCGTTCATGTACTAATAGGCCCTATTAGGTACTACTTACGGGTAAAACCTTCTTTGTTTATGCCCCAATAGCTTCCATTGGATACAACTCATGAGTAAACCCTTCTTTGTTCGTGTACCAATAGACCTTATTAGGTGCTACTCACGAGCAAAACCTTCTTTGCATGTGCACCAATAGCCCCTATTGGATACTACTCATGAGCAAATCCTTCTCTGTTCATGCACTAATGACTCCAATTAGGTATTACTCCTGCGCACACTTTTCTCTATTCACGTATTAATAGCCTTTATTTAAAAAATGGAAATTTCCTCCCCCGTTCCATGGACAATACCTATATTAAAACCATCTTGGACTTGAACGATGGCAAGAAAAAACCGCCTGTTTTAAGTAACAGTCGGTTTGGTGTGCATTTTATTTTTCTCAGCATAATTCGCAAAGTTGCTTATTTCTCGGAAAAAATGTAAGAGAGCACCTCGATTACTTGCTCAACGGATTCAACCGTCACATTGGCTTTTCTAGAAAGCTCTTTTAATGGATGATGCAATTCCTTAGGTCTTACCAAGATGAGTGGTTTTCCGAGGGAAACAGCAGCACTTGCATCCATAGCAGTATTCCATTGCTTATACTCTTTTCCAAATAATGCAATCACTAGATCGGACTTATTCATAAGTACCTGAGTCCGTAAATTGTTGATGCTTGAGGCAGCATCGTCACGAAGGATTGGATTTGGTTGAGTGCCCAGTATCTCTTCTCCAATTCGATCAGATAAGTCATGGTTTTCCATCGGCCCCACAAATTCGATTGGCAGCGCACGGGCTTTTACTAAATCCTTAATTTCCTCACGCCAGCTACTATGTATTTCCCCTGCTAAATATACTGTCAGCTTCATCATTCATCCTCCTCAAAACGATTGTATCTCTATCTTAACATGTTTACTGAAATTTCTATACTTTAGGCACCCTTTAATGGAATAAGGATTTTCTATCAATTGAACGGCAAAAAATTAAGAGATTTCCTCAATCCAATAACATGTTCAAAATCAGTTCATCCAATGAGAAGGGCGTTGTATATGTGATGGTAATTTTGTCCTCATATCACCCTTAGCCGAATTAATTTGCATTTGAGTTAAAAACAAACTGGTGGATAAGTTCGCTCCTCTTAAATCAGCATCACGCAAATCTGCACCAATAAGATCAGCACCTCTTAAATCTGCATTCCTCATATCTGCAGCAATCAAATAGGCTCCCCTCAAATTGACCGCCCTTAAATCTTTCCCCATTAATTTTTTACCAAACCAATTAGCTCTTTCATGATCGTAATCCTTGGCATTTTTAGTACCAGGTAGTTTGGCAATTAAGCTTTCGCGAATAGCCTTGCTCGTTTCCGAAAGCAATTTATTTAATGGAAATCTGTACAGCACTAGATCAAGAGTTAATAATTGTTCAGCATCCAAGCTTTGTAAGTTCTGCAATTCTTTTAACTGTACACTCAATTTTTCAGACAAAGCATGAGGGATGTCATAGGATAAGGCTTCTGCTGTGTAGGCAATCATTTCGTGTATTTGTTCCATGATCGGAAACACTTGAAACATTTTGTCACCAATCTCAGGATGTTCTCGCCAACTTTGACCTTTAAAAGTAACTTGAGAAACGATTTGTCCAGCACCTAGACAGTCAAATACTGTACAACCCTTAAAGCCTCTCTCACGTAGGTTACTGTGAATTTGACATCCATAATCAGATTGTAAATTTTTACAAGGTGTACCTGCTGCCTTGTTAATTGGAAAATCACTCGATGCGACAATATTAAGTGCTGTGCAGCAAAGTCCAAAGCATTTCGTACAATCAGCCGTTAAGCTTTTTCTAATAGATTTGGCTGTTTCTTTATTCATGTTCAGGTCCTCTTTAAATTTTCAAATTTTAAGTTGAAGAAAAGCTCAGTTTTTATTGTACATGATTTTTCAATATGTTGTGTTAATCAAAGAGCGATAAGGGCATTTTTTATTGGGACAATGTTGCCATCGATATAGAGTAAAAGGTATGATAAAAAAGGAGGAGGAAGAAAGTATGAGACGTTTCCATAGAATAGCTATGCTTTTGGTACTGGCTCTTTTCCTCATGGGTGGGTGTTCAAGTTCCTTTGAGGAGGAAAAAGATGCGGCACGGGTTGAGGTAGAAAAAGTTTTTCAAAAAGCTCCAAAAGAAGCAAATAAAGAGAATGAAGATATCCGCTATTACCTGCCATTTGGTTATGAAATTGAGAAAGAAACACCGAATAATATCATTTTTAAGAATGGCACTAAGACTTACATACTATTTTATAATCTTCAAGAAGACGCAAAAAGTAAAGTTGTTTTAGATGCGACTTTGCAGCAGAAGGAATTTGATGTAAAGGAACAGTTCAAGCACGGGGATAAGCTTGGGTACTTGCTTGTCAAAAAGAATAGTAATCAACTAAATGAAGTAATCACAGGAATTGGCGGTGTGAAGCTCACGAGCGAAGTAAAAACGAATAACTTAAAATCTGAAGCGGAAATAATGATGCAAATTGTAAATTCCGTCCAATTTAAATAATCATTCAGGGGAAAGAACTACGTGGATGCTCCACACAGATCTTTCCCCTTTTTTTGTTAATGTTCAGTGTTGATATTAGCCATATGTGCATGGCGTGAACGGGTTTTGCTCAGGACAGGAGCAACGTAGTGAACCCATGCACATATGGCGGTATCAAGATCAACACCAAATTTAACAGCGCCTATAGACAAAAAGTGTTCCTTTTTTATATGAAAGCATATAAAATTAATTTTATCACATGTGTAAAGACACTTGTATATAAAGAAGGGGGTAGGAGAATGAAGGCATTTTTACAAAGAAAAGGAGTAAGTCTTTCTCCGAAGGTTTATTTCATTGATGCATTAAGCTATATGGCATTAGGGCTTTTTTCATCCCTGATCATTGGCTTAATCATTAAAACGGTCGGAAATCAATTTGATCTTTCCTATCTAGTTGAGGTCGGAGACTCGGCTATGAAGCTGCATGGTGCCGCTATAGGCGTGGCGATCGCATACGGGTTAAATGCACCACCACTAGTCATCTTTGCGGCACTAGCCAGTGGGGCAGCAGGTGCCACTCTCGGTGGTCCAGCTGGGAGCTATGTAGCGGCAGTTATTTCAACCGAGATTGGAAAGATCGTAAGTAAGGAAACAAAGGTTGATATCATCGTCACGCCACTTGCCACAATCCTAACAGGATATTCGGTTGCTGCGTTAATAGGTCCTGGGATTGACTATTTGATGAGAGGGCTGGGAAGTCTAATTATGTGGGGAACAGAGCAAAGACCGATCATCATGGGGATCGTTGTCGCCGTTCTGATGGGGCTCGCTTTAACAGCACCCATTTCGAGCGCAGCCATCGCGATGATGCTTGATTTAAATGGGCTAGCAGCTGGAGCAGCGACCATTGGCTGTGCTGCCCAAATGGTTGGTTTTGCCGTTAGTAGCTACCGTGAGAATAAGATAGGGGGACTCTTTGCCATCGGGATTGGAACATCTATGCTTTTAGTGCCTAACATCATTCGAAACCCAAGAATTCTCATCCCTCCGACACTTGCAGGAGCGATTCTAGCTCCTATCGGGACAACCCTTTTAATTCTGCATAATAATGCGGCAGGAGCGGGCATGGGGACGAGCGGCTTTGTCGGTCCAATTATGACCTTTACAACAATGGGTTTTGGAGCTGATGTACTTTTCAAGGTGATTTTGTTGCATATTATTGGACCAGCGGTGATCAGCTTGATATTATCAGAATATATGAGAAAAAAAGGCTGGATAAGACATGGGGATATGCTTATCCAGACAGAAGGGACTAGAAAATGAAGAAGCTAGAGAGTATGGAGCAATTTGAACAGTTTAAGAATGAAGGAAAATATATCTTTATGTTTTCTGCGGATTGGTGTCCAGATTGTCGATTTATTGATCCTTTTTTGCCAGAAATCCAAGAGAAGTATCAGGAATATACTTTTATTTATGTAGACCGTGATGAGTTCATCGACCTATGTGGTCAAGTGGATGTCTTCGGAATTCCAAGCTTTATCGCTTATGAAAATGGGAAAGAGTTGGGCCGGTTTGTTAGTAAGGACCGGAAAACAAAGGAAGAAATTGAGAAGTTTATTGAAGGCTTGAAATAAGTCTGAATTCCTCCATCTTTGGATGGGGGATTTTCATTTACCCTTATCTGCAAGGAGGATGAAGAGATGAAGATGGATAGCATCAAAATGAAGAAAGAATTAGAAAATAGACTCCAAAGCCCGAACAGGACTTTTATTTATAATAAAAAAAATGATCAGCTACGGATTGAAAATAAGGAAACGGGCAAAGGAATTACGATCTCACTGCCTGGAGTTATCGCAAAATGGGAGCTTCAAAAGGAAAAGGCCATTGATGCGGTTGTTTATTATGTTGAGAAGGGTCTTCAGGCCATGGTGGAGCAGCTGCAGCTGGAGGGACATGAAAAAAGGATTTTCCCAGTCATTCGTTCCACCTCCTTTCCAACCTCTCAAGACGAGGTCCAACTCTTACATGACCCCCATACAGCTGAAACAAGAATCTATTACGCACTTGATATGGATAAAACATATCGTCTTATTGATGAGAACCTGCTTGCGAAAGAGGGCTGGGATAGAAATCGGATTAAGGAAATTGCTCTTTTTAATGTTCGCTCCCTTTCAACAGAAACAAAACGGGATGAAGTCGCCGGGAATTTCTTTTACTTTTTGAACAAAAATGATGGATATGATGCCAGTCGGCTCTTAAATGACGCATTTTTAAGGGAGATGGAACAAAACATCACTGGCAAGATGGCCGTGGCTGTTCCACACCAGGATGTCCTCATTATCGCAGATATTCAAAATGATACGGGCTATGATATTCTTGCGCAAATGACGATGAGCTTTTTTACTGAGGGAAGAGTACCGATCACAGCCCTCTCTTTCCTCTATGAAAATGGGGAATTAGAACCAATCTTTATTCTCGGAAAAAATAAAAAGAAGTAGCATAAGGTTTCACCTATTAAGGTGGCCTTTTTTTGTTTGAAACACAATAGTCAGCAGGTTCCCGCCAACTATTATGATACCGGTGCAAACGCTCATGAATGTTATATAAGTTATATATTTTAAAATAGGTAAGATTTGACTCGAAATTTCTGTGATTATTGATAAAATAAGATAAGAAGTTTCCTAAACAAACTGTCCTTAGCATCTTAGAATATGAAAACAGCATTTTAGAAAGAGTGATTCCTTTTGAGTTGGTTCAAGAAACTATTCCAAATGTTTAACAATGAGGAAGAAGAATACATAGAGGAAAGCACCCCTCAAAAAAAGGAGGGGGCCCGTGATATAGACGCGCGAATTTATTATCAATACCCGAAGGGCCAATTTAGATTTCCTGTTATTCCTGATGAAGAAAAAGCTGAACAGAGATCTAAAAGGTTGGAGAAAAATAGTAGAGAGAATGTCAGTGCGCAAAGAATGACTTCAAGTAGGAGAACAGAAAAAAGGGTTAGACATGAGACGACAACAGATACAAGAACCAATCAAGCGGAGAGAAAAAAGCAGATCTCCAAGAAACCTTTCCGGCCTACCCAAATCCCTTCGCCGATTTATGGATATGATCGTCATCCGCCTAAATCGGAACCTATTGAATTTGAATTAGATCATTTCTCTAATGAATCCATAGATGACCAGGAAAGCGTGGAAGCAGTTGTGTATCAGCAACCTGCCCCTGAGGAATGGTCATCTGCTGCTTTGGAAAAAACAGAAGTACAAGATCCAATAGTAGAGCAGTTTGAGACTCTAGAAGAAACAGAAGTACAAGATCCAATAGCAGAGCAGCTGGAGAGTATAGAAGAAACTGAAGAGCAAGATTCAATAACAGTTCAACTTGGGAAAATGGAAGAAACTGTAACGGAAGACACAGAGACAAAGCTGCTCGAAAACGAACTTGTCCAACCGGAATATGAACCACCTGTCGCCGTGCAAGAAGAAGAGTATGACGTGGCCCCAACTGAAGAAGTTATCATAGAAGATAATATCAAAGAAGAAGGTATCAAAGAAGAAAATAGCAAGGAAGAAAATAGTCCTGCGTTAATTGATCCTCCTCTAAGTGCAGAGCCAAGGAGAAGGTCGCATATTCCCTTTAATGTCATTATGCTCAAAGAGGATAAGCGGAAACTATATGAAAAAATTCAGGCCGAACAGAAGCTCACAAATCCTAACCTTGAAAAGGCCCAAGCCATCGAGGAGCTTAAAAGCCCCATCTTGGAGGTAAGCCCAGCTGTTGAAGAGATAAATGAGGAAATCGTGGAGGAAGACCCTTATTACATCTTCCCATCTTTGGATCTCTTAAAGCCGCCTGTCCATCAAACCGTTGATACAGAGTGGCTTCAACTGCAAGAGGAGCAGCTGAACGACACGCTATTTAATTTCAATGTACGTGCAAGTGTTGTGAATGTCACACAGGGACCATCAGTGACTAGGTTTGAGGTGCGTCCTGAGCCTGGAGTCAAGGTGAATAAAATTACCAATCTTGCCGATGATATTAAGCTAAGCTTAGCCGCTAAGGACATTCGGATGGAGGCGCCGATTCCTGGTACCCATATGATCGGAATTGAGGTACCAAATGAAACGAGCCGCCCCGTTTTTATTAGCGAGATTTTGACAAGTGAGGAATTTTCAACCTCGACCTCTCCGTTAACAGCTGTCCTTGGTCTTGATATATCAGGGAAGCCGATTGTTACAGATTTGCGAAAAATGCCCCATGGCTTGATTGCGGGGGCTACAGGTTCTGGTAAAAGTGTTTGTATTAATTCAATCTTGATCAGCCTGCTATATAAGGCTAACCCTAATGAAGTAAAGCTCTTATTGATTGATCCGAAAATGGTCGAGCTTGCTCCTTATAATCAAATTCCTCATCTTGTAAGTCCGGTCATTACGGATGTGAAGGCAGCCACAGCTGCTTTAAAATGGGCGGTTGAGGAAATGGAGCGGCGCTATGAGTTGTTTGCCCATGCCGGTGTCAGAGACATTAAACGTTTTAATGAAGTCGCTGATCAAGAGGGAAATTACTCAGTCAAGCTTCCATACATTGTGATTGTGATCGATGAGCTCGCCGATTTGATGATGATGTCTCCGGCAGATGTGGAAGAGGCCATTTGCCGAATTGCCCAAAAGGCACGTGCCTGTGGTATTCATCTCATCATTGCTACCCAGCGTCCCTCAGTCGATGTAATTACTGGATTAATTAAGGCAAATGTCCCAACAAGAATTGCTTTCTCTGTCTCTAGTCAAATAGACTCCCGCACAATTATTGATATTAGTGGAGCGGAAAGATTGCTTGGTCGCGGGGATATGTTATTCTTAGAAAATGGCTCCTCTAAGCCTGTTAGGCTCCAAGGAACATTTGTTTCAGATGAGGAAATCGAGAGTATCGTTCATCATGTTCGCAGGGAACAAAGTCCGCAATACTTGTTTGAGCAGGAAGAATTACTAAAAAGAACCACTGTCACGGAAGAAGAGGATGAACTTTTTTATGAGGCTTGTGAATTCGTCATAGAGCAAGGCGGAGCTTCGACTTCAAGTCTTCAGCGGAAATTTAAGATTGGCTATAATCGGGCAGCAAGACTGATTGATATGATGGAGGAACAGGGGTTTATTTCTGAAGCGAAGGGCAGTAAACCAAGGGATGTTCTGATTACTGAATCGGAGCTTGAAGCGATGCAAGAATGAGGATCATTCCATTTCATGCAGATTTGGCACATGGTATTAAATATTTGTTTTATAATAGGAATAGCAACTATTTTCCTAATTAGTTCTAGAATATATAAATAAATCGTATGATACAATTGGTTTGTGAAAATGACTTGTTGTTTACAATCTCGTTGGTTTCGATTTAGCGCCGTAGTTTTTATTGATAAATGGTGCTATAATATTTTAACATGCATACATACTTCATCTTTTTTTATAAGGCTTATAACCGTTTCCACGTAAATAACAAAAAAGCATAAAAGTCATATACTGTTTTACAGATGGCTCTTTTTATAGGGAGAGGGATCTCATTAATCAGACTCCTTTTTGGGTTTTTCCGAGATCCTTTTTCCTTATGCCAACATGGAGATAACAACAGTGTGAATGAAAGTAGCCTTACAGATAGAAGATGGTTGGAGGTTCTTATATGACGATTTACCATTTTGTGGGTATAAAAGGATCAGGAATGAGTGCATTAGCACAAATCCTTCATGATATGAATTATGAAGTTCAGGGCTCAGATTATGAAAAACAATTTTTTACACAGAGAGCACTAGAAGAAGCAGGAATCAAGATCCTTCCGTTTCAAAAAGAAAATATTAAACCAGGTATGACGATTATTGCGGGAAATGCCTATCCAGATACTCACGAGGAAATTGTCAGGGCAATGGAGTTAGGATTACCGATTGTGCGATATCACCGTTTCCTAGGGCAATTTATGCAGCAATTTACAAGCGTAGGAATTACTGGGGCACACGGAAAAACGTCTACAACAGGGCTTTTAGCACATGTTATGAAAGGAGCTAAGCCCACTTCATACTTAATTGGTGATGGAACAGGAAAAGGGGACAAAGAGGCTGAGTTCTTTGTGTTTGAAGCTTGTGAATACAGAAGGCATTTCCTTTCTTATTCACCAGATTACTGTATAATGACCAATATTGATTTTGACCATCCTGATTATTTTGCTAATATCGAGGATGTTTTTTCCGCTTTTCAGGAGATGGCGCTACAGGTTAAAAAAGGAATTTTTGCTTGCGGAGATGATGAATATCTTCAAAAAATACAAGCGAAGGTTCCCGTGGTTTTCTATGGATTTGGTGAAGAAAATGATTTCCAAGCAAGAAATATTGAAAAGACTACTGAAGGAACGACCTTTGATGTGTTTGTACGCAACACATTTTACGATACATTTTCGATCCCGACCTATGGCGATCATAATGTCTTAAATGCTTTGTCAGTCATAGCGATATGTCATTATGAGGAGCTTGATCCTGATATTGTGAAGGAGCAGCTGTTGAGCTTCCAAGGGGTCAAAAGACGTTTTACAGAGAAGAAGATTGGCTCACAAATCTTAATCGATGATTATGCCCATCACCCAACAGAAATTAGAGCGACCATTAATGCAGCAAGACAAAAATATCCGGATAGGAATATTATTGCCGTGTTTCAGCCTCATACTTTTACGAGAACACAAACCTTCTTAGAGGAATTTGCAGAAAGTCTGAACATGGCAGATCAAACCTATTTATGCGAAATTTTTGGTTCGGCAAGGGAAAAGCATGGTCAGCTTTCAATCGATGATCTAAAGAAAATTATTCCAAACTCGAAGATAATAAATGAGGATGAAACTGCTATTTTGCAGGAGCATGAAAATAGTGTCATTCTCTTTATGGGGGCTGGGGACATTCAGAAGTTTCAAAATGCCTATGAAGAGATTTTAAAATGAACAAAGAAAGGATGCCGCTATTGAAAGCTAGGCATCCTTTCGTGCGCTTGGCAGCGCATCTCTCTAATGGGTGCAAGTCCCTAACATACCGTTGTGGCGGAAGTGTATAGCTGATGGGTAGTGCGGGTACTGCGAAGTTCCGTGCGGAGGACTCAAAGGCAAAACTCGGAACAGGTGGCAATCAACCATGTTGGCTGGTAGGATTGGAGAACCTTGCGAAAGATGGGGCAGTCCAATACCACAAATGAAATAAAATCCTACAAGTTATGAGGGCTGGATTCGAGGGAAAGAGAAATGACGTGACCCAAGGAGATCTCATCTTCTCCATAGGATTGGTAAGCATGTTTCAAAACCCGAATGGACTAGAAACGTGTTACGGAAGGTGAGAAGTCAGAGCAGGGGATAGTAGTGAATAAGCTTACCAGAAAGGCCACAAAGGTAAGTGACTTATCACCAGTTGGTAAGGCAAATACTGACCCAAAAGGCAGTGATTTGATGCGAAGCCCGTCTGTCCATGAAAGATAAGGGAAGCACTTATAGACGCTACATGTACTAAGCAGAAAATCGATGAGGTGGATAGCCGTAGATTCGAGACCGAACAGAAAGTAGGTTGCTTAGGGCGGAGTACTAACTCGGCAACCACCTAGTGAACCTCTATTCAGGTGGTTAAGAGAGAATAGGAATGAAACGAATACATGAATGAATCTAAAAGACAGCAGAACTTACATGCAGGAGAAAAGAAGGAAAAGAAAAGGAAATGGTATAGTCTCATCGATAAAATATGGTCCACAACAAACCTTGAACTAGCATTCTATGATGTAAAGAAGAATCGAGGTTCACATGGGGTAGATAAGGTAACAATAAAAGAGTATGAGATGGAATTGGAACACAACTTAAGAGTGCTCCAAAAATCTTTAAAGGACAAAACTTATCGAACGAGACCAGTAAGAAGAGTCTACATACCAAAGGTTGATGGAACACAAAGACCATTAGGGATTCCAACTGTACAAGACCGAATTGTTCAAGCCGCCGTCAAAAGAAAGCTAGAACCCATCTTTGAAGAGAAATTCCTTGACTGTAGCTATGGATTTCGTCCGAATCGGAGTGCACACATGGCAATCGAGAAAATCCGAAAGGATTTAATGGATGGGTTTACGTTTGTGATAGATGCGGACATTAAAACATACTTCGATACTATTCCTCATGAGAAACTAATTGCATTAGTAAAAGAGGAAGTGGTGGATGGAAGTGTGTTGTCCCTTCTACAACAATTCCTTAAATCGGGAATTTTTGAAAACGGAATTGTCCACGAAAGCAAACATGGAAGTCCGCAGGGCGGGGTGATTAGTCCTCTTCTTGCCAATATCTATTTACATCCATTAGATGAGTTAATGACCTCTCGAGGTCATCGGTTAACTCGATATGCGGACGACTTTGTCATCTGTTGCAGGTCAAGAAAAGGCGCAGAAAGAGTTTTAAAATCTGTGAAGAAACTCTTGGAAGATGAACTAGGGCTAATCGTTCATCCAGAAAAAACGAAAATCGTTGACAATATGAAAGAGCCCTTCACATTTTTAGGGTACACATTCAATCGCGGTTTTTGGCACAAACCTTCAGAAAAAGCCATAAAGAAATTTAAGGATAAAATCAAGAAGGTAACGAGAAGAAACCTAACCGTTAATCTAGAACAATTTATCAAACATAGAGTAAATCCCATCATAAGAGGATGGGGCAGATATTTTGGTATTGGATTTTCGGCGAAAATCTTCAAGGAGTTAGATAGCTGGATAAGGCGAAGGCTTCGAATGATTCAGTTAAGGAGTTGGAAGAAGATTAAAAAGCTTCATAAAGAGCTAAGGAAAAGCAAATGGGAAGGTGAACTTCCTAAGTTAAGAATGAATCGGTGGAGAAGTTCTAAAACACCACCTGTACATTTTGCCTTATCCAATAAATGGTTTAGTGAACGGAAGCTGGTATTCCTTATCGATATTCACAAAGAACTGCATACCCAAGGGGAATAACATGGAGGAGCCGTATGCGACGACCCGCACGTACGGATCTGCGAGAGGCGCATGAATTTTTCATGCGCCTACTCTATTGTCTCTTACTTTAGATTCTCTGGATTCAGTGCTTCGAGCTCAGGGATCACGAAGCGGCCATCCTTTCGAACCAAGACGTCGTCAAAGTACATTTCTCCCCCGCCATATTCTGGTCTTTGGATGTTGACCATATCCCAGTGGATGTTAGAATGATTGCCGTTATAGGCGTCATCATAGCATTGTCCAGGAGTAAAGTGGAAGCTACCATCGATTTTTTCATCAAAGAGAATATCCTGCATCGGATGTAAAATATAAGGATTGACTCCGATCGCAAACTCTCCTACATATCGTGCCCCTTCATCCGTATCGAATATTTTATTGATTCTTTCTGTATCATTTGATTCTGCCTCGACAATTTTCCCATCCTTAAAGGTGAGCTTGACATGTTCAAAGGTAAAGCCTTGGTATGGAGATGGAGTATTATAGGTGATGACCCCATTCACTGAATCCCTCACAGGCGCTGTGTATACCTCTCCGTCTGGAATATTCATCTGACCGGAGCATTTAATTGCTGGGATGTCCTTGATGGAGAAGGATAGGTCTGTACCAGGTCCTGTCAAGCGGACTTTATCTGTTTTATTCATTAGGTCGACAAGCGCATCCATAGCTTTATCCATTTTTCCATAATCTAGATTGCAAACATCAAAATAAAAATCCTCAAATCCTTCCGTGCTCATTTTGGCAAGCTGGGCCATAGAGGAGGTTGGGTAGCGAAGAACGACCCATCTTGTTTTAGGAACACGGATTTCCCTATGTACCTTTTTGCCAATGGTAGTGCCGTGAATCTTCATTTTTTCATCTGGTACATCGGCGTGCTCATTGATATTATCTCCTGAGCGCAATCCGATGTACGCATCCATCTTGCTCATGACATTTGCTTCAAAATCGGCCATCAAGCTGAATTGTTCTTCCTTGGCACCAAGCAAAAGCTCCCGATCAACAATATGATCCTTGAGTAGTACAAAGGGGAAGCCACCAGCATTATAAGCCTCTTCAACTAGGGCTGTGACAAGCTCACGCTGGAGGCCAAAGTTTTCAATTAAGACCTTTTCCCCCTTTTGAAGCTTGACAGAGTAGTTAATTAAGTTCTTTGCTAACGTTTCAATACGTGGATCTCTCAAGCCATTTCCCTCCAAATAGTGATGTGAACATTTGCTCCATCTCTATTTTAACTTTTATTCTTTTGTATCACCAAATCGTAAAATGAAACTAACCGCTTTTTGTGTTAAGATTTGTTTATACAGGAAGAACCTTGAATCAAGTATTTAGTCAAATTAGGAAGGTTCGTGGAGGTGCAGATTATTGGAAATCATTCTTTATTTAAGTGCAGCCCTTGCTGCTATCGCTTTTTTCATTTTGGTTATGTTCATTGGTAGGACGTTAAAATCCCTGCAGACTACATTGGATAGTGTTTCGAAAACATTGGGGGGATTGGAGCAGCAGCTTGATGGAGTGACACGAGAAACAACTGATTTATTACATAAGACCAATGCTTTAGCGGAAGATATTCAAAAGAAATCAGAAAGCCTCAATACTGTAGTAGATGCAGTTAAAGATGTAGGGACATCCATCAAGAAATTTAATGGTTCCATTCAGTCCATTACTACATCATTAGATCAGCAAATTGAGCAAAATAAGGAGAAGATGTCCCAGGTCATTCAATGGAGCAACATCCTACTCGAAGTAAAAAATAAATGGATGGCGAAAAGGCAGGCAAAGGAAATAAGCGATAAGCCAATCGAAAGAAAAAGGCAAAGAGGAAATCATTAAGCTTGAAGGAGGCTGTTTATAGATGAGAAATCATGAAGAACAAAAGGAGCATAATCTAAGTTCAAGGGACTTTTTGCTTGGGGCCATTATTGGAGGGGCCATTGGAGCAGCGGCTGCGTTTTTCTTAACGCCAAAGGCTGGCAAAGAATTGCGTCAAAATCTCTCTACCCAGGCTCAGAGCTTACGAGAGAAGACCGGTCAGTTCCGCGATGCTGCGGTGGGAAGAGGTAGTGAATGGGTAGATGCTGCAAAGGAGAAAACCTCTTCAATCGGACAAGCAGTGTCAAAGCAATCAACAGAGCTTTTTCAAAAGGTTAAAGCTCTAAAACCGCAGACTGGTGATCGCAATGAGAGCGATGAAGATGCTGCAATCATGCCTTCAACTAGCGGAGATTATGACATTCAAAGGAAGCTTGAAGAAACAAAAAGAGCTTTTGATGAAACAGAGCAGCAGCTTAATCAATAATTTAGACGAGGATGCATTTTCTTTAGGAGGAAGACGATTATGATCAAAATTGAATCAACGGAAGAATTTCAACAAGCATTAAAGGAAGATGACCACTTCTTTTTATTGAAACATTCATTGACTTGTCCGATCAGTCAAGCGGCTTATGAAGAATATGAAGACCACGAAAAAAATCACGGGGACACGAAGCATTACTACTTAGCGGTACAGGATGCCCGTCCATTATCCAATTACATTGCTGATACTTTCCAAATAAAGCATGAATCGCCACAAGCGATCCTGTTCAAAAATGAGGATGTGGCTTGGCATGCATCCCATTGGAAAATTACCACTAAATCGTTAGCGAACGCTTTGGAAGAAAACTCGAAATAAAAATGAACACCTCCAGTGGAATTTGCACTGGAGGTGTTTCCTTAATTTTGCTTATCAGGCCAGACAATTTGGAGATGGCAACCAGGCTCTATCGGTTCATAGAAGGTTACTTCTTGGTCATTTTTCAATAATTTAAAGTTCCCATTTGCCTGTGCAGGCATTTCGATCTCTACAAAACTAAATAAGTCTTGGAAAATAAAAGGCTCTAACCGTTTTTGTTCATAGGTTAAGGAGTCACCATCTCGGATCGTATGGTGCTCTTCTAGAAGCTGTCCATTCCTTCGAAACTCGGTAATTTTCTTTGTGATAACGATTTCTTCATGATTAAATCGCACAGGTATGGACTGATTGAGAATCATTTGCTTTACTTCTGCTAAATCTCTGATCGTCTGCGGTTGCTTTTTTTCGATAATGATTTGATCGAGATGTTCAAATCCACTTTGTGGCTTTACTTCGATTCCATTTCGAAAAACCTTCCCTGAAAATGTGGGGATGAAGGTTTCTTTGTTATTTAAAGTAATTCGAAAGGGCTTTAGAGCATGCAACAGCTCTTTGAGGTTTAGTGTAATAAGAGCATCCTCGATGGTTTCTGGAATGATGCACTCAATTTTGTCACGATCCTCAATCAAGTGTTCTGGTGAAGCCGATTGGCCATTACAAATAAGTCTTGCAGAGATTTGATAATCTTGGCCATTGATAGAAATATTTTTACTCGGGATTTCATCAATTAAATCCTTAATCTGTATATCTGTCTTTTCTCCGTCCGCCCCTCTGATGACATCCAGCTTATCTCCATCTTGAATGACATCATCAAATGAGCATGGAATGCCATTTTTTAATAGCTTAGGCGGAGAGCCATGCTGTCCAGGAATGGTAATCAGTCCACCGTTTAAAGAAATAATCTTGGCCATACCAGGCTTCCCATAGAGCTTTGTCATTTTTATTCCTGCAGCCAGTAAACAATCCCCAACCGTTAGCTTCTTTACTTCAAATAAACGTACAGGCTGTTCGTTCACATGAACCGTAACATAATGTACAGGAGTTTTTTCAGCAGCAATGGCAATACCAATCGGCGTAACCAGCTCCGGTCCTTTTGTCAAATGGTCCTCTATGCTTAGGGAAGGAATGGCATCTATCCCACGAATGGCGACGCGATTCAAGGGGAGGTCTAGTTTTTCAGCCACTTTCTTAGGCAATTCAGGCGTCATGCTTCCTCCACCAACCAGCATGACAGCTTTAGGAGATTTCTGTCCATTGAGCTGATAGATTTCATCACAGATGGCGGTTGCGAGCCGTTCAATCGCAGGAGAAATTTGAGATATCACTTCCTCCTTTGGAATCTCTGTTTCAAAGCCTAAAATATCTGTAACCGTTATGAAATCATGGGTATTGATCTCCCGTTTCGCTTTTTCAGCTAATGGAAAGTCCAAAAGATATTGGTCACTAATAGCTTCAGTAATTTCATCCCCGGCAATAGGCACCATGCCATAGGCGATAATGGTGCTAGAATCGGTGATGGCAATATCTGAGGTTCCGGCACCGATATCGACGAGCGCAACATTCAACCTTCGCATCGTAGGTGGAATAAGCACATTAATAGCTGCAATCGGTTCAAGCGTTAAAGCATCCATTTCGAGCTCTGACCGTTGAAGTGCGGAGATGAGGGATTCCACAACCACCTTTGGTAGGAAGGTGGCGATAATTTCTACGGATGCAACGTCACCTTGTTGATCAATTAAACTACCAATCTCTTCTCCATCAAGACGATAATAAAGCACAGAATAACCGACGCAGTAATAATAATGACTATGTTCATCATTATGCTTTTCAGCTACACGGCTTTGAGCCAGTTGAACGGCACTTAATTCAAGATGAAGAATATCCTCTTTTTGGATGAGTGGTTTTCCTTTAATGTCAATGGTCACTTCGGCTCTCTCGGTTTTTAACGCCCTTCCTGCTGCCGCTACGCTTACTTTTTTTAATGGACCATGTTTTTGTTCAAGTGCATATTTTATTTCAGATATAATTTTCGATACTGATAGAACGTCGTGAATTTGTCCATCTAGCATGGCCCGTTCCGAGTGTTCAATGGCAAGCATGTCAGCAACATGATACTGTTGATTATTCTCCTCGAGGATAATTCCGACAACGGAACGTGTACCGATATCTAAAGCAAATAATTTCTTTTTATCTTGCAAAACGATACACCTTCTTCAAAGCATAATAATATAACACTTTATCGCTTAAAAGCGTTCAATTAATAAAGAATAAAACGTGACATCAAAGATAATTTCATATATAATAACTCTAATTATATAGAAATGTATCATATTTAGACAGGGCTAGGAAGAAGTTTCCCTACGATTCTGTGAATAATCCTAGAACAGGTTATAGGGACAATGACAAATGAATTCGAAAGGACGGGAAATTAATGAGCAACAAACTTGATGAATTGCGGAATCGTGTGGATGAAATAAATGTTCAGCTATTGAATTTAATTAATGAAAGAGCTCGACTTGTTCAAGAGATTGGACGTGTGAAGGAGACTCAAGGTGTTAATCGATATGATCCAGTTCGTGAGCGCAAGATGCTAGATTCAATATTGGAAAAGAATGACGGTCCTTTTGAAAAATCTACGTTACAGCATCTCTTTAAGGAAATATTTAAGGCAGGTCTGGAATTACAAGAGGACAATCATCGTAAAGCATTGCTTGTTTCACGGAAGAAGCATCCCGAGAATACAGTGGTTGAGATTAGGGGTGCGAAGATCGGTGCAGGTTCACAGCAATTAATCTTTGGTCCATGTGCGGTTGAATCCTACGAACAAGTAGCAACCGTAGCGGAAGCAGTCAAAGCAAAAGGCCTGAAATTATTGCGCGGTGGAGCCTATAAGCCTAGAACCTCACCTTATGATTTCCAAGGGTTAGGGGTGGAAGGACTTAAGATTTTAAAAAGAGTAGCCGACGAATATGATCTTGGAGTAATCAGTGAAATTGTAAGCCCTGCAGATATTGAGATGGCGGCAGAATATATTGATGTGATCCAAATTGGCGCACGCAATATGCAAAACTTTGAGCTCCTCAAAGCTGCTGGCGCAGTGAATAAGCCGATTCTTTTAAAGCGTGGATTAGCGGCAACGATCGAAGAGTTCATTAACGCTGCAGAATATATTATGGCTCAAGGAAATGGACAGATCATTCTCTGTGAGCGCGGAATTAGAACTTATGAACGTGCCACAAGAAACACATTGGACATATCTGCTGTACCAATCTTGAAACAGGAAACCCATTTGCCTGTCTTAGTTGACGTAACCCATTCAACTGGTAGGAGAGATCTTCTTCTTCCGACAGCCAAGGCTGCACTTGCTATCGGAGCTGATGGGGTCATGGCAGAGGTACACCCAGACCCAGCTGTTGCACTTTCAGATTCCGCACAGCAAATGGATTTGAAGCAATTTGATGAATTTATGGAGCAACTGATGGCTTCTTCCTTAGTTCGTTCATAATCATTATGATTAAACCTTCTGTCTTCGTACGGAAGGTTTTTCATTTTTTCGATTGTTGAAGATTGCGGGCGTTGATGGAGTGAAGTATCATTATAGAAGCATCATTATATACATATTTAACTAAAGTACCCATCCATAGGATAAAATAAGAATAACAGTTGTAAAAATAAGGAGCGATAAGAATGAATATTACCATATATGATGTAGCTCGAGAGGCAAATGTTTCAATGGCAACCGTTTCACGGGTTGTTAATGGCAATCCCAATGTGAAGCCAGCTACTAGAAAAAAGGTATTAGAAGTAATCAGTCGACTAGGTTATCGACCGAATGCGGTAGCACGTGGATTAGCAAGCAAGAAAACGACGACGGTTGGTGTGATTATTCCCGATATTTCGAGTCCTTTTTTTGCAGAGCTTGCAAGAGGAATCGAGGATATTGCTACGATGTATAAGTACAATATCATTTTGAGTAATTCTGATCAGAATAAGGATAAGGAACTACATCTTTTAAATACGATGCTCGGCAAACAGGTGGATGGGATTGTTTTTATGAGCGGAAATATAACGAAAGAGCATGTGGAAGAATTTGAAAAATCTCCGGTTCCCATTGTATTAGCTGGTTCGATTGAGGAAACTGGGCAGGTGCCATCCGTAAATATTGATTATGAGCAAGGGGCATATGATGCTGTAAGTTCTTTCGTTGAAAAAGGACATAAAAAAATTGCATTTGTTATCGGTCCTTTGCATGAGCCAATCAATGAAAAGAAAAATCTCAATGGATACAAACGGGCTCTTGAAGAAGCAGGAATTGAATACAACGAAGAGCTGATTGTGGAAGGCGATTATACATACGATTCTGGTATTGAGGCCCTTGAAAAACTACTGGAACTTGAAAATAAGCCAACTGCCATCTACGTAGGTTCTGATGAAATGGCCCTCGGGGTTATCCATGGAGCAGAGGATAAGGGTTATCAGATTCCTGAGGATTTCGAAGTGATTTCTTCAGATAATACAAGGCTAGCTTTGATGGTTCGCCCTCAGTTAACATCCGTTGTTCAGCCGCTGTATGATATTGGGGCGGTAGCAATGCGCTTATTAACCAAGCTAATGAATAAGGAAAAAGTTTCCGAACATACTGTTATTCTTCCACATCGAATTGAGCAAAGACGGTCAACAAAATAAAAAATTGGTCGATAATAGAAAAAAAGGATGCTTTGTTCAGCTTTCAGTGGGGAGGAGTTATGAAAAAATCTGATCTTTTAACACCGATTGGCTTGGCTGTAGGTGTTATTATGCTTGTCTTTGGGATTATGTATAACGGGGGAGTAAGCGGCTTTATTTCCTTTATTGACCCAGCCTCTATGATTGTTGTATTTGGTGGGATAATTTCGGGACTTCTAATCAGTTTCCCTGTAAAGGATATGAAACATTCATTTACCGTCATGAGGCAGGCTTTTTCACAAAAGGACTATAACCTCTCAGAGCTCATTCGAATTTTTGTACGATTGTCTGAAAGAGCACGGAGAGAGGGATTATTGGCTTTAGAGATGGAAATTGAAACGGTAGAAGATCCCTTTATCAAAAAAGGCGTTCTTCTTGCAGTAGATGGCTTGGAGCCTGATGTGATTCACGATATTATGAGTGCGGAGATTTCTGCAATGGAGGAAAGACATCGTAAGGGCAGAAGCATCTTAGAAAGAGCGGGGGAATTTGCCCCGGCTTGGGGGATGATTGGGACATTAATTGGTCTTGTACTAATGTTGAGAAATTTAGATGATCCATCTTCCCTTGGTCCGAATATGGCGATTGCTCTGTTGACTACCCTTTATGGCTCGCTACTAGCAAACATGGTGTTTATTCCAATGGCGGCAAAGCTAGCGCTTAAGACAGAAAGAGAAGTCTTTTTTAGGCAGATCATCATTGAAGGGGTGATTGGTGTTCAATCTGGCCAAAACCCGAAAATTCTAGAAGAAAAATTAAGTGCCTTTTTATCTACGAAGGAGAGAATGGAGGACACTAGAGTGGTGCAGAGCGGGGAGGCCCTAGAAGATGAGGTTTAAAAGAAGGCCAGCTGAGCATCCGAAGGGGGCCCCTGCATGGATGGTTACGTTCTCTGATTTGGTCACGCTTATCCTAGTGTTCTTTATTCTATTATTTTCAATGTCTCAGATTGATATGATCAAATTTAAAGCGATAGCTGAATCATTTAGAGATCGGGAAATCTTAGATTTTAACCCATCGGTCGTCCCGCTCGAGAATCCTTCAGGTACTCAAGAGGATAATGGAAATGAGACAGATGGTCAGGAGTCTGATCTGCAAAATTTATTATCCGAGATTAAGACATTCCTAGGGGAAAATGGATTAGAAGATGTGATTATAGCGAATCGTACCGAAAGAGGGGTTGTTCTTGTCTTAGATGAACAGGTATTGTTTGAGACAGGAGAGGCTGAAATTATCGGTGGAAGAAATGCTTTCCTTGATAAGGTAGGTGGTATGCTAAAAAATATGCCAAACTTAGTCAAGGTGGAAGGGCATACTGATAATCGCCCAATCACAACTTTTCGCTACCCATCAAACTGGGAATTATCAACAGCACGCTCGAGCAGTGTGATTAGATATTTTGTTGATCATTTTCAAGTAGAAAGTGCTCGATTTATTGCGGTCGGATATGGAGAAACAAGACCCATCGTCCCGAACGATAGTCCGGAAAATTGGGAGAAAAATCGTCGAGTTGAAATTGTTGTTTTAGATCCCAAATTTGCTGAGAAAGATATGATTGAGTAGAAGAACCTCTGTCACTAAGGACAGAGGTTCTTCTAATTAGTCTTCCATGGTTGATAGATCACCTGTTGGCAAATCAAGCTCCCATGCTTTTAAGACACGGCGCATGATCTTTCCACTTCTTGTCTTTGGAAGCTTGTCACGGAATTCAATTTCTCGAGGTGCTGCATGGGCAGCAAGACCTTTCTTAACAAATTGACGAATATCCTCTTTAAGCTCCTCGGTCACCTCATACCCATCACGTAGGGCAACAAATGCTTTAATTATTTCTCCACGTACCGGATCAGGCTTTCCGATAACACCGGCCTCTGCCACTGCTGGGTGCTCAACGAGCTTGCTCTCTACCTCAAAAGGACCAACACGCTCACCAGATGTCATGATCACATCGTCGACCCGTCCTTGGAACCAGAAATAACCATCCTCATCCATGTAGGCAGAATCTCCTGAAACATACCAGCCGTTAGGCATGAAATAGGAGTCATATTTTTCCTGATTGTTCCAAATCATCTTCATCATGGAAGGCCAGCCTTTTTTTATAGCGAGATTTCCCATGCGATTTGGAGGGAGAACATTTCCTTGGTTATCGACAATGGCTGCCTCTACCCCTGGAATTGGTTTCCCCATTGAACCTGGGCGAATGTCCATACAAGGATAGTTTGAAATAAGCTGGGCGCCTGTTTCGGTCATCCACCAGTTATCATGAATGCGTAGATTAAAGACCTTCATTCCCCATCTTACAACTTCAGGATTTAACGGTTCTCCAACACTCAAAACATGGCGGAGTTGGCTTAAATCGTACTCTTTAATAATTTCGTCTCCAGCCCCCATTAACATACGGAAGGCGGTTGGAGCACTATACCAGACGGTTATCCCATACTCCTCCAACATTTTGTACCAGGTGTTCGGATCAAACCTTCCACCGACGATTAGATTGGAGGTACCAGTTAACCAAGGACCAAAAATTCCATAGGACGTGCCGGTAACCCATCCAGGATCAGCCGTACACCAATATGTATCCTCATCCTTTAAATCTAATATCCACTTAGCCGTTTGATAATGTTGAATCATTGCATTGTGGGCATGCAGAACCCCTTTAGGCTTACCAGTGGAGCCGGACGTATAGTGTAGAATTAATCCATCCGTTCGATCGACCCACTCGATGTCAAGCTTACTACTTGCTTCAGCAAACTTTTGATTGAAATCGATAAATGGATCATTTTCTTCAACATCATTACCGACCAGGAAAATATGCTTCAATGATGGAAGCTCATGATAGGGAACACGACCAAGTAATTCAGGGGTAGTAATAAGAACCTTGGCTTCGCTATCCTCCAGTCGATCCCGTACTGCCCCTTCCATGAAAGCTTCAAATAATGGGCCTACGATAGCACCAAGCTTAATCGCTCCTAAAACAGAAAAATAAAGCTCAGGAGAACGAGGCATAAAGATAAAAACACGGTCTCCCTTTTTGACATCTCCGTATGCCTTCAGAACATTACCAGCCTTATTAGATAAATCTTTCATCTCTTTAAATGTATACTTTTCATTACGATTAGCATCCCGATAGTACAGAGCAATTTTATTCTTTCGGTAGGAATTTGCATGCTTATCAATTGCTTCATAAGCCATGTTCACAAGTCCTGTTTCTGACCATGTGAATTCTTTTTCTACCTCACTCCAATCGAAGTTTTTGTAGGTAGCCTCATAGTTTTCCAAATTATAATTTCCTTGAGTGGCTGGTAGCGTTTCCAATTTCATGTGATAAAATTCCCCCTTCTTAAAAAGTTGTTTATATTATATTACAAATCATTACTATTCACAATTTTATAAATATTAGATCTGAAAATCAATGTTCAATCTCTTTATTTTTTTTGATTAGTCAAATTGCAATAATTATTTGTCTATTTGGTTAAAATACTGAAAATTTTGTGAAATTGATTTATAATATTTATTTTCATGTATAATAATATTGATCATTTGCTAGAAACAAAATAGGTGGTGGATTCATGGAACACAAGAAAACGTATTACGCCAAAGAATTAAAGACACCGCATGGAGATTTAATCATAGAAGGGCCAGTAGCCCAAGAGATACTAGCTAAGTTAGAATTTCATGAGGATCTTGTAGCATTTCGTCCTCCTGCACAGCAGCATCAAGCATTGATTGGCATTGCTGGATTGCCTGAAGGTAGAATCATTATTGCTAGGTACAAGAATATGGTGGTTGGGTATGCGACCTATCTATATCCAGACCCTCTTGAACGCTGGTCCGAGGGCAATATCGAAAATTTGATAGAATTAGGGGCCATTGAGGTGATTCCTAAATTCAGAGGATGCGGAGTGGGTAAGCATTTGCTTATCGTATCGATGATGGATGATGCGATGGAGGATTATATCACAATCACGACTGAATATTATTGGCA
>DLCS01000198.1 GCA_002480735.1 Bacillaceae bacterium UBA7792
GTATTTGGTTGAGAAACTGGATGCTGGAGATATGCTCACCCAGGTGGAGGTTCCGATCACCGAAACGGATACGGTTGGTACCTCCATGACAAGCTGAGCGAGGCTGGTGCCGAGTTATTAGCTGAAACACTTCCGAAATTACTAAAGGGGGATTTGACGGCTACACCTCAACGGGAGGAAGAGGCCACTTTCGCTTATACCATTAAGCGGGAGCAAGAGAAAATCGATTGGGGAAAATCGGGAGAGGAAATCTATAATCATGTTCGAGGCCTTAATCCATGGCCCGTTGCTTATACAACCTTCCAGGACGCTGTTATGAAAATTTGGTGGGTGGAAAAAATAAAAGGAAAAAGCGCTTCTAAAGGCAAGATCCTTGCGATCGACGAGGACGGCTTTGTTGTAGGGACAGGGAATGATACAGCCGTTAAGATTCTTGAATTACAGCCTTCCGGGAAAAAACGAATGAAGGCGAGTGATTTTTTAAGAGGGGCAAAAATTGCCGTTGGAGACCAACTAGGAGAACATCATGAGTCATAAAGGAAATGTAAGAGAAAATGCGTTAGAGCTTTTACAAACCATCGAAAAAAATCAATCTTATAGCAATCTTTTATTAAATAATGTGATTAAAAAAAATCAGATCTCCGATAAGGATATCGGGTTGCTGACAGAATTAACTTATGGAACTCTGCAAAGAAAGATGACCTTAGACTATTATTTGCAGCCCTTTTTGAAACGAAAAATCGAGCTTTGGGTGCAGCAATTATTGCGAATCACCTTGTACCAAATGATTTACTTAGATAAAATCCCTGATCGTGCCGCCATTTTTGAAGCGGTGGAGATTGCCAAGAAAAGAGGGCATAAGGGGATAGCGAGTATGGTCAACGGAGTGCTGAGAAGCATTCAAAGAGAAGGACTGCCAAGTTTAGAGGAAATTCAGGATCCAATCGAGCGCCTATCGATTGAAACAAGCCATCCTCTTTGGCTTGTGAAAAGGTGGGTCGAACAGCTTGGCTTTGAGAAGACAAAGGCTATGTGTGAAGTGAACTTAACCGCACCCCTTCAAACAGCACGTGTAAATACAGCCAAGATTACAGCTGAAAATTGCTTACAATTGCTTCGGGATGAAGGCTACCAGGTTGAAAGAAGTTCAGTTATTCCAGAAGCGATTAAAAGCTTAAAGGGAAATCTCGCCCATTCAAAAGCTTTCAAAGAAGGGTTGATCACCATACAGGATGAAAGCTCAATGATTGTTGCTTATGCTCTTGATGTGAAAAAGGATGAACAGATCCTAGATGCATGTGCAGCACCTGGTGGAAAATCAACTCATATTGCTGAGAAACTACAAAATAGCGGCAAGATTATCTCTCTAGATCTTCATGAGCATAAGGTGAAATTAATTTCGAGCAACGCCAAACGATTAGGCTTAAGTAATATCGATGCAAAGGCAATGGACAGCAGAAAAGTACAGGAACATTTTGAAAAGGAAAGCTTTGATCGTATTCTTCTAGATGCCCCTTGCTCGGGCCTTGGGGTCATGAGAAGGAAGCCAGACATGAAGTATACGAAAAGGGAAGACGATGTTCATAGGCTCCATCAAATTCAGTTTGAACTGCTAGAAGCGGTGACACCTTTATTGAAAAAAGGTGGTATTCTTGTTTATAGTACATGTACGATCGATGTGGAAGAAAATGCTCATGTTGTCAAGAGATTTTTAGACGAGCATCGCGAATTTGAAGGAGATCAAGATTTTGTGGAAAGACTCCCAGAGCCGATACAGCCCCTTTGCGATCCATACTCACTGCAAATATTCCCGCAAGACTTCGGTTCAGATGGATTCTATATTGCCGTATTAAGAAAGAAGGTGTAAGAAATGGAACAGACAACGAGAGAAAAAACAACGACCATTGCACAGAAACCATCCATTTATTCCTTACAATTACAAGAGTTAAAGGACTGGTTAGTGGCGGAGAATGAAAAGGCATTTCGGGCGGAGCAAATTTTTGATTGGCTTTATGGAAAAAGGGTGACAGATTTTGAGGATATGACAAATCTTTCAAAGGGTCTTCGTGAAAAGCTCACTAACCATTTTACGATTACGTCACTCAAAACATTGATTCAGCAAACCTCCTCCGATGGGACAATTAAGTTCTTATTTGAGCTTCATGACGGTTTTTCCATTGAAACGGTATTAATGAGACATGAATACGGGAATTCTGTCTGTGTAACGACTCAGGTTGGCTGCCGAATTGGCTGTACCTTCTGTGCTTCGACACTTGGAGGATTAAAAAGAAATCTGGAAGCAGGAGAAATTGTCTCTCAGGTCGTAAAAGTACAACAGGCACTTGATGAAACAGGTGAGCGAGTCAGTTCTGTGGTGATTATGGGAATAGGAGAGCCATTTGATAATTTTGATGCGATGCTGTCTTTCTTAAAGATTATTAACCATGATAAGGGCTTAAATATTGGCGCTCGGCATATTACCGTATCGACAAGTGGCATCATTCCAAAAATTTATCAATTTGCTGATGAGAATTTACAGATTAATTTTGCCATCTCTCTCCATGCCCCAAATACAGAATTGAGGAGCCGCCTCATGCCGATCAACCGTGCTTATAAACTTCCAGATTTAATTGAAGCTGTGAAGTATTATATAGAAAAGACGGGTCGCAGGGTGAGCTTTGAATACGGTCTTTTTGGTGGGGTCAATGACCAGGTTGAACATGCGGAAGAGCTTGCAAAGCTGATAAAAGGATTGAAATGCCATGTGAATTTAATCCCTGTCAACTATGTTCCTGAAAGGAACTATGTTAGAACCCCAAGGGAGCAAATATTTTTATTCGAAAAAACGCTCAAGGACCGTGGGGTAAATGTAACCATTAGAAGAGAGCAAGGACATGATATTGATGCTGCTTGTGGACAGCTTCGTGCAAAGGAGCGAAAAGAGGAGACGAGGTGACTGATTAAATGAAGGCCATTTTTATGACTGACAAAGGGAGAGTCCGTCCAAATAACGAAGATAGTGGCGGAGTGTTTGTAAACAGGAGTGGACAAAGATTAGCGATTGTAGCCGACGGAATGGGGGGCCATCGTGCTGGTGATGTGGCTAGTGCAATGACGGTAAGTGCCCTGCAGGAAATGTGGGAGAACACGGAAGAAATTCAAACAGCCGATGAGGCGGAGGAGTGGCTGCGAACCAATATTGTTAAGGTGAATGCCATGCTTTTTGAACATGCAAGAACCAATACAGAATGTGATGGGATGGGGACAACGGTTGAAGCAGTGATTGTGACGAATCATTTTACAACCGTTGCCCATGTTGGGGATAGTCGCAGTTATATTTTGAATACGAGCGGCTTCAAACAGCTGACAGAGGATCACACACTTGTAAATGAGCTTGTCAGGACGGGGCAAATATCGGAGGAGGATGCTGAGCATCACCCAAGAAAAAATGTGATTTTACGAGCGTTAGGAACCGAACAAGATGTGAAAATTGACGTCAAAACAATCATGTTTGAAGAGGAAGATTTTCTCTTGCTCTGTTCTGATGGATTGTCAAATAAAGTAAACAAAGAAGAAATGATCCGGGTCCTTCAAGATGGAAGTACCTTGGAGGAAAAGGCTGCCACACTCATACAAATAGCGAATGAAAATGGTGGAGAAGATAACATCACCCTTTGTCTTTTAGAATTTGAAGATGGTAGTGAAAGAGGGTGATGGATATATGCTAATTGGAAAAAGAATAAGTGGTCGATACAAAATTCTTGAAATGATCGGCGGAGGTGGGATGGCCAATGTCTATCTAGCACATGACATGATTCTCGATCGGGATGTTGCTGTCAAAATACTTCGGCTTGATTTTTCCAATGATGAGGAATTCATTCGTCGTTTTCGCCGAGAAGCACAGTCGGCTACAAGCCTTGCACATCCGAATATCGTCAATATTTATGATGTTGGCGAGGAGGATTCGATCTATTATATCGTCATGGAATATGTTGATGGGCAGACGCTCAAGCAGTACATACAGCAAAATTCCCCCGTACCTGTGGATAAGGCACTCGACATTCTTCAGCAGCTTACATCTGCTATTTCACATGCGCATCAAAACCATATTATTCATCGTGATATTAAACCTCATAATATTTTGATTGATGCGCATGGGAATGTGAAGATCACGGATTTTGGCATCGCGATGGCGCTAAGTGCAACAAGTATTACTCAAACCAATTCCGTTCTAGGGTCTGTTCACTATTTGTCACCTGAGCAAGCACGAGGAGGAATGGCGAATAAGAAGTCTGATATCTATTCGTTAGGTATTGTCATGTTTGAACTGTTAACGGGAAGGTTGCCGTTTTCTGGAGAATCGGCTGTGTCAATAGCTTTGAAGCATCTTCAATCTGAAACTCCTTCCATTAGACGCTGGAACCCTTTGATCCCGCAAAGTGTAGAGAATATCGTGCTGAAGGCAACAGCAAAGGATCCGTTTCACCGCTATAATAATGCTGAGGAAATGGAAGAGGATTTAAGAACAGCTCTTGATCCGTCGAGAATGGATGAAAAGAAATTTGAAATTCCAGAGGATAATGATGCAACAAAAGCGATCCCGATTATCACCAATGATCGACCCTATGTAAATTTGGACGAAACCATTGTTCATGGAAAAGAACCATATAACAGCCAACCGAACAATACGGAAGGAAAAACTGAGAAAAAGAAAAAAAAGAAACGAAAGAAATGGCCAGTAATCTTAGCTTCCATCTTTGTTGTTCTTATTATTCTCATTTCGGCAGTAATGATTCTTCCAGATCTATTATCGCCGAAGGAAGTGAGAATTCCTGATGTTGCAGGCATGGAGTTAGAGGATGCCGTGAAAGAGCTTGAGGGCATGGGACTAGTAATTGGTGAAACGACTGAGGTTCCAGATGATGAAATAGAAGAAGGTCTAATTGTTAGAACGAATCCCAAAGCAGGTAAGCTTGTGAAGGAAGGGGCAAAGGTTGATTTATTCCAGAGCACAGGCAAAGAGAAATTTGAAATTGGGGATTATGTAGGACGCAATTATGAAGATGTGTATGAACTATTAAAGGATGAATTCAAGGATATTATCAAGAATGAAGTGAATGATGAAGATGCTCCAGCTGGTGAGATTATCGAGCAGTCCTTTAAGCCGGGTGAAATGGTTGACCCTGAGAAAACAGAGCTGGAGTTCACTGTTAGCTTGGGACCAGTCATTGTGAATTTAAAGGATTTAACAGGCTATAATGAGAAGGGCTTACAGGAATATGCTTCATCAGTCGGCCTCGTGATTGATAGTACGAAGGAAGAATACCATGATACGATTGCCGAAGGGCTTGTCATTTCACAGGACCCGAAAGCAGGCACAGATCTGAAAAAAGGGGATAGGGTCTCCGTTGTTATTTCTAAAGGGAAAAAGGTGATTCCTCCTAAGGATGTCGTAGAAGAAATTTCGATTCCATATGAACCTGCCGAGGAAGGCCAACCGCTAACCGTGCAAATTTTTATCGAGGATATGATCCATAGCAGTACGGATCCGTATCAAACCTTTGACATTACAGCACCGACAACGAGAAGAATAACATTAAAGGTTGCTCCGGATCGGAAGGCGGGCTACAAAGTAATGGTGGATAACCACGTCATTATTGACAAAACCGTTCCGTACCCAGCAGATTAATGGCACTTCTTATAGTGCTAGGTGCATTGTGCGTAGCATTCATCTAATACAAAACGCAATGGTCGGCATTAAGACCATTGCACAAACCACTACTGTACGGATACATCATAAAAATTAAAGGAGTGAATATATGCCTGAGGGCAAAATCATTAAGGCATTAGCAGGGTTCTATTATGTACTGACAGATGAAAAGAAAGTGATTCAATGCAGGGGCCGTGGTGTTTTTCGAAAAAACAAGATCAGTCCTTTAGTCGGTGATGAGGTCGTTTTTCAAGCAGATAACGATCAGGAAGGGTATATACTTGAAATTCGAGAGCGAAAAAATGAATTAGTAAGGCCCCCGATTGCGAATGTGGATCAGGCAATTCTGATTTTTTCAAGCGTTGAGCCTGACTTCAGCACCGGCTTATTAGACCGTTTTCTTGTTTTGATTGAGTTCAACCGAATTCGTCCAATTATTTGTATTTCAAAGATGGACCTAACGAGTGAGGATCAACGAAAAGCGATTGAAGCCTATGCCGCACAGTATGAGAAAGCTGGTTACCAGGTACTACTAACCTCCTCAGTCACAGAGGATGGGATCCAGCAATTGCTCCCACTGCTTGAAGGGGAAATCTCCGTATTTGCCGGTCAATCAGGTGTTGGGAAATCTTCGCTCTTGAACGTACTAAAGCCGGATCTAGAACTTGAAACGAATGATATCTCGACCCATTTAGGCCGGGGAAGGCATACAACGAGGCATGTGGAATTAATTGAGATCGGTGATGGACTAGTTGCTGATACCCCAGGGTTTAGTTCTTTGGAGTTCACAGAAATTGAAGTCGAGGATTTAAACTACTGCTTCCCGGAAATTGAAGAGGCAAGCCATCGCTGTAAGTTTCGGGGCTGCCTTCATGTACAAGAGCCGAAATGTGCAGTCAAACAAGCGGTGGATATTGGGGCAATTCCCGATTACCGTTATGAGCATTACAAGCTTTTTCTACAAGAAATTAAAGACAGAAAGCCGAGGTATTAAAATGGTTAAGATTGCACCATCCATTTTATCAGCTGATTTTTCCAGATTGGGAGAGGAAATAAAAGATGTGGAGCTTGGTGGAGCGGATTACATCCATGTCGATGTGATGGATGGACATTTTGTTCCAAATATCACAATTGGGCCACTGATCGTGGAAGCTATCCGTCCAGTGACGAAGCTGCCATTGGATGTTCATCTTATGATTGAAAACCCGGATCAATATGTGGAGGCATTTGCAAAGGCAGGGGCTGATTATATTACCGTTCATGTGGAAGCATGTCGCCATCTGCATCGGACGATCCAGAATATTAAGAGCTACGGAGTGAAGGCAGGGGTGGTATTAAACCCAGCTACTCCGGTTGAATCCATCCAGCATGTGATTGAGGATGTGGACATGGTATTGTTAATGTCGGTTAATCCAGGCTTCGGTGGACAAAAATTTATTCCATCCGTCCTTCCAAAAATTAAGCAGGTCAGAGAAATGGCAGATGAGAAGGGGCTAGACATCGAGATCGAAATCGATGGAGGAGTAAATGAAGAAACAGCGAAGCTATGTATCGAAGCAGGTGCAAATGTACTTGTGGCAGGGTCTGCTGTGTATAACCAACCAGATCGCAAAAAGGCAATTGAAGCATTAAGAGGGTAGGTCAGCTGTGCATCACAGCTGACTTTTTTTCAAGGAGTGATTGTATTTGATTATTCATATTGTCGCAGGTGGTCCCACGAGTGAGCTACCGAATTTAAGTGATTTTGACATTAAGGATGCTTGTTGGGTGGGGGTGGATCGAGGAGTTCTTACTCTTCTTTCTAAAGACATTGAGCCTGTAATGGCATTTGGGGACTTTGATTCGATAACAGAGGAGGAACTTACCTTTGTAAAAGAGAGGATTCAGAGGATCAACATTTTTAATCCTGAAAAGGACGAGCCAGATATGGAGCTTGCATTAAACTGGGCTATCGAGCAAAAGCCGGAAAAGATTCGTCTCTTTGGCGGAACAGGTGGCCGCTTGGATCACTTTTTCGCAAATGTTCATTTATTGTTGAAATCGAAAGCAGAAGGAATTCACATAGAGCTGATAAATAAGCAAAATCTTATGTATGTGCAGCATCCCGGTTCATACAAAATCGAAAGAGATCATACGAAAAAATATATTTCATTTTTTCCAGTCTCCGGTTCCGTAGAGAATCTTACCCTTCAGGGCTTTAAGTATCCGCTAAAAAACCGTCATATTCCTGAGTATTCCACCTTATGTGTAAGTAATGAACTAATTGACGATAATGGTACTTTTTCTTTTACAAAAGGCATATTAATGGTGATAAGAAGCAGTGATTAAAAAATCGGTTTTAGTACGAAAATCAAATTCTGGAATATGATGATAAGGAAAATGCTTGGAAAGACGCAGTATTTGTGAGATGGTGAGGAGGGACATGATGAAATTCTATACAATTAAACTTCCGAAATTCTTAGGTGGCATTGTCCGTGCCATGTTAGGAACCTTTAAAAAGGGGTAATCAGTCCAATTCTTTTCTTATGGCAAGACCTTTGTTCGCACCTCATATTCCATTGGGGTGTTTTTTATAAGTGAAACGTGGACAAAATAAAAAGAGCATCCGATTGGATGCTCTTTTTATTTTTTATTATACTCGTTCCACTTTACCTGATTTTAACGCTCTTGCAGAAACCCAAACACGCTTAGGCTTTCCGTCTACAAGGATGCGTACTTTTTGAAGATTTGCACCCCATTTACGCTTATTTGCGTTCATCGCGTGGGAGCGTGCATTACCTGTGGATGTTCCTTTTCCAGTGACAACACATTTACGTGGCATATTAATTCCCTCCTTGCTATGAGTGTGAAGCATTACATTTCATATTGTTAGTGCAATTAAAATTGCCATTCCAAACTTAATGCGAAACACTTTTCGTCATTAAAAGATACTTTAATAATTTATCATACAACCTAGGGGAATGCAAGAGCTGTATTTCAAGTTTTTTACCTTGACATCAAATCAAATAGTGTTACCATACGGAAACATAAAGTACTTTTCATTGTAAAAGGGATCGTCTATCATAGTTCAGAAGAGTATAGCTTTTAAATTTGCAATGGTTATAGTAAAATGTTTTTAGCAAAGGATTAATTTCCGAAGGGGGAATACCTGTGTCCATTGAATTAAAAACGAACTACGGACAAATTGATATCTCAAATGATGTAATTGCTACAATCGCAGGTGGAGCAGCCGTTGATTGCTATGGTATAGTAGGAATGGCGTCAAAGCAGCAAATAAAAGACGGTTTGACTGAAATACTGCGTAGGGAAAATTTCACTCGTGGTGTCATCGTTCGCCAAGAGAATGATGAGGTTCATATTGACATGTACATTATTGTCAGCTATGGAACGAAAATTTCCGAGGTAGCCCACAATGTCCAATCTAAGGTAAAATACACGTTGGATAAAACCGTGGGTCTTAGTGTTGACTCGGTGAATATCTTTGTTCAAGGCGTTCGTGTTACGAACCTGTAAGTAGTGAGGAGGAAGGTTAGTGTCTATTAAAACATTAGACGGAAAGCGTTTTGCAAGTTTGGTTGCACAAGGTGCTCATCATCTATCGACGAATGCGAAATATGTGGATGCACTGAACGTCTTTCCAGTTCCAGATGGTGATACTGGAACTAACATGAATTTGTCCATGACTTCTGGTGCAAAGGAAGTTAAAAATAACATCCAGGATCATATTGGAAGAGTCGGAATGGCTTTATCGAAAGGGCTTTTGATGGGGGCTCGAGGAAACTCTGGAGTAATTCTATCCCAATTATTCCGTGGCTTCGCGAAATCAATTGAGCAAAAAAGCGCGATTAATGCTGTGGAATTTGCCCAAGCCTTTGATGCGGGTGTTCAGACAGCCTATAAAGCGGTGATGAAGCCGGTAGAAGGAACGATTCTAACAGTGGCAAAAGATGCAGCCAAAAAGGCTGTTGAAATATCCAAAGGAACAGATGATCTTGCTAAGGTCATGGAGGAAATTGTTAAAGAGGCAAAAGCATCGTTGAAAAGAACGCCTGATTTACTTCCTGTCTTAAAAGAAGTGGGAGTAGTCGACAGCGGTGGACAAGGACTTGTCTTTGTTTATGAAGGCTTTCTTGCTGAATTAAAAGGCGAGAAGCTTCCAGAATCTCCAACTGACCTGCCGAATATGGATGAGCTTATTAGTGCAGAGCATCACATGAGCGTTCAAGGCCATATTAACACAGAGGATATCGTATATGGATATTGTACAGAGTTCATGGTTAAGTTTGAGGCAGACAAGCTTAGGAAGAATCCATTTTCTGAAGAACAATTTCGCTTAGACTTAAGCAATTATGGGGATTCTCTTCTTGTGATTGCGGATGAAAATGTCGTTAAAGTACATATACATTCAGAAGAGCCGGGAACATGCTTGTCCTATGGTCAAAGGTACGGCAGCTTGATCAATATGAAAATCGAAAATATGCGTGAACAGCATACGAATATTGTCGGGTCAGATCATCGTGCCGAGGCACCTGCTGTGAAAAAAGAAAAGCTGGAGTATGGAATTGTTACAGTTTCTATGGGAAGCGGAATTGCAGAGCTTTTCCGTAGCATCGGTGCCCATGCGGTTATTGAAGGCGGCCAAACGATGAATCCAAGCACAGAGGATATTGTGAAAGCCATCCAAGAACTGAATGCTGAAAAAGTTCTAATCCTGCCTAATAATAAGAATATTATCATGGCTGCTGAGCAAGCGGCAGAGGTTTCAGGTGAACATGTGGTAGTGGTGCCAACCAAGACGGTACCTCAAGGATTAACAGCTCTGCTTGCCTTTAATCCAACAGCCTCCCTTCAAGCAAATAAAGAAGGCATGACTGAAGCCCTACAGCACGTCAAAACGGGTCAAATTACATATGCTGTTCGTGATACCAATATTGATGGTTTAACGATCGAAAAGGACGATTTTATGGGGATTGCCGATGGAAAAATCGTCTTAAAGGATCCAAACAAAGTGAATGCTGCAAAAGAGCTTCTAAAAACGATGCTAGATGAAGATTCTGAAATCCTTACGATTCTTAAAGGTGAGGATGCGACAGATGAAGAAGCGAGTGAGCTAGCATCCTTTGTAGAGCAGGAATTTGCTGATGTTGAAATAGAAGTGCATGATGGAAAGCAGCCTCTATACGCTTTTATTTTTTCAATAGAATAAATCAAATTTTACTTGCAAAGCATGGCTAACTTAGTCATGCTTTTGTAAGTTAAAAGGAGCTTAAACTTGCCGTGAGTAACAAAGATTTAAAGGGTCCATTGACAGTAATAAAAGGAATTGGTCCTGAAACCGCTGAAGCGCTGGGAGAATTGAATATTTTCACCGTGGAGGATCTTTTAGAACATTATCCTTTTCGATATGAGGATTATCGCTTACGGGATTTAACAGAGGTGGCCCATGAGGAAAGGCTAACGGTTGAAGGAATTGTTCAAAGTGAGCCTTCACTGATGTATTTTGGGAGAAAAAAATCCCGTCTTAATGTGAAGCTATTAGTGGGGAATTTTTTGATACAAGTTATTTTCTTTAACCAGCCTTACTTGAAAAATAAGCTTGCCATCAATGAGTACATCCAGGTTACTGGAAAATGGGATATGCATCGACGAACGATCACGGCTTCAGAAATGCAGGTAGGACCATCAAACAAAAAGGAAACCTTATCGCCCATTTATCATGTAAAAGGATCAGTCACGGTCAAGGGGATTCGCAGATTCATTCAGCTCGCTTTCCATCAATTTGGTGACAAGGTAGAAGAGACACTTCCTCAGGCACTTTTAAGAAAATATCGATTGCCAAACAGACGAGATGCGATAAGAATGATTCATTTTCCTCAAGATGAACAAGATATTAAGCAGGCGAGAAGAAGATTTGTCTATGAGGAATTTTTACTTTTTCAGTTAAAAATGCAAGCCTTAAGAAAATTTGAAAGGGAACAATCACATGGGGTCACACATAGCTACGATTCTATGAAACTGAAGGAGTTCATAGAGGGGCTTCCTTTTCCATTGACAAATGCTCAAAAAAGGGTTGTAAACGAGATTCTTACCGATATGAAGTCCCCCTATCGCATGAGCAGGCTCCTTCAAGGGGATGTTGGTTCAGGAAAAACGGTAGTTGCCGCAATTGCTTTATTTGCGAGCCATATGGCTGGTTTTCAAGGAGCACTGATGGTGCCGACAGAAATATTAGCGGAACAGCATGCGGAATCATTAAAATCCCTGCTTGAGCCGTTTGGAGTTAGGTGTGAATTATTAACGAGCTCAGTTAAAGGGAAGCGTAGGAAGGAAGTTCTTGAAAGCTTACAAAATGGAGATATACATGTTCTGATTGGAACCCATGCTTTAATCCAGGAAGAGGTCCATTTTAAACGATTGGGACTTGTAATCACAGATGAGCAGCATCGCTTTGGTGTAGAGCAAAGGAAGGTTCTTCGTGAAAAGGGAGAAAATCCAGATGTCCTTTTTATGACAGCCACTCCTATTCCAAGAACTCTAGCCATTACGGTTTTTGGTGAAATGGATGTCTCTGTTATTGATGAGATGCCTGCTGGAAGAAAAAGAATTGAAACCTATTGGGCAAAGCATGAGATGCTTGAGCGAATACTTGCCTTTATGGAAAAGGAATTGGCTAAAGGGAGACAAGCCTATGTTATCTGTCCATTAATTGAAGAATCCGAAAAGCTCGATGTGCAAAATGCGATCGATGTCCACGCAGCGTTAGCGACTTATTTTCTTGACCGTTATCAAATCGGATTAATGCATGGCAGACTCTCTGCTGATGAAAAGGAAGCTGTCATGAAGGCTTTTAGCAGCAATGAAATTCAAGTACTTGTCTCCACAACTGTTGTCGAGGTAGGGGTCAACGTTCCGAATGCGACAATGATGGTGATTTATGATGCCGAACGTTTTGGTCTTGCACAGCTACACCAGCTTAGAGGGCGTGTTGGTCGGGGCAACGAGCAATCGTACTGTATTTTGCTTGCGGATCCAAAATCAGAGATTGGAAAAGAACGGATGCAAATTATGACTGAAACGAATGATGGCTTTGTTCTTAGTGAAAGGGATCTTGAGCTTAGGGGGCCAGGGGATTTCTTCGGAAGAAAACAAAGTGGTGTTCCTGAATTTAAGCTTGCCGACATGGTTCATGACTATCGTGCCTTAGAAACGGCACGAAATGATGCGGTGATCATGATTCAGTCATCAGCCTTCTGGGAATCTGCGGAATATTCCTCGTTAAGAGAGAGCCTTAGGAAGTCAGATGTATTACAGGGAGAGAAATTAGATTAGGCTGTTGAGAATAGAGTGTATCGAAGATTTCTTCTTGCATTCTTCAGGTTGTAATCATATACTACTATTAGTACCTAGTCTTAATAACTTTGGACGGTGTCAATAAATGCGTAGAAATAAGAGAGAACGGCAAGCGTTATTAACCGAAACGATCAAGGAAAATCCTTTTATCACTGACGAAGAGCTTGCTGAAAAATTTTCGGTTAGTGTCCAAACGATTCGGCTGGATAGACTAGAGCTTTCTATCCCTGAATTA
>DLCS01000057.1 GCA_002480735.1 Bacillaceae bacterium UBA7792
GTAACAAATGGCCTTCTGCTAAGGGGATTTTCTGAAGTGAAAAAGGTTATTTTGTATCCTGTCTACCATGCAAGCCCAATTATTACGTTCGCCCATTTTCCACAAGTGCATTACTATGGCTATCCAGTAGATCTAATCCCATCATCAGAGGAACCTTCACCAAGCTTAATGCGAAGGGGCGTGGCTTTAACAGACAAAAACCGTCTGCAAATCCTTCGTTATTTAGTCAACAACGAACGTAGCTTTACGGATATTGTTAAGTATATTGGCCTTGCAAAAAGTACTGTGCACCACCATTTAATTAGTCTACGGGCAGCTGGGCTAGTCCAAGTGATTGTAACTCCCCATTCTTCGGATCGTTTTCGATTAAGGGAAGAGGGCTTGGAGCATATTTTTCAAGACTACCATCGCTATATATTTTCAGACAGAAATGAATCATGAGGGGGAGGTTATGAATGAAGGAATTATTTCTAGATAGAAAATTCGTGTTCTTATGGTTAGCGCAAGCTGCTTCTGGATTAGGAAGTACATTTGCGACGTTTGCCATATCATGGCTAGTCTATGATATGACAGGCTCGAAGATGGCGATGGGGAGCATTTGGCTTACCTTCATGCTTCCGAATATTATCATTCAAATGTTTGCAGGTCCTTATTTGGATCGATGGGATCGGAAGAAGGTCATGATCTTTTCAGAGTGGTTCCGCGGAGCTGTGTTTCTTTTACCAGCCATATTATTACCGATGGGTGTATTAGAAGCTTGGCATTTATACGTTGTATCTATTGCGGTAGGGCTTGCCCAGCCTTTGTTCTATCCCGCAAGTATGGCGTATGTTGCGGATATTTTACCAAAAGATAAATTAACAAAAGGGAATTCGATTCTCGAAGGTACCGGACAATTAATGACCCTTTTAGGACCGACCTTAGGGGGAATCATGATTTCCGCATTTAGTGTTGAGCTCGTTCTCTTTATCTTGATTATTGCTTTAGGCGTATCGGGAATGTTATTGATGATGAATCCAAGCTCCAAAAAACAGCGGGTAGAACTGAAGGAAAGCTGGTTTATTCAGTTTAAGGAAGGTCTTCAGTTCTATCGCGTTTATCCCGTGTTATTTTGGGTTGGAATCATGATGATGATCATCAATTTTAGCTCTGGTGCTGCTCAGCCAATGTTCTTACCTTATATCACCGATGAGCTAGGTGGAACGGCCTTTCAGTATGGATTGTTTACATCTGCTTTTTCCCTTGGAATGGTAGGAGGTTCATTACTAACGGGACTTTTGAAAGAACCAAAGAATCGAAAAAGGGTCATGCTCGGGTCGTTATTTATAGATGGACTACTTTTCATTGGATTAGCTTGGACATCTTATTATTGGTTAGCCCTCGTTTTTTCCTTCGGTCAAGGTCTGTTTGCGATAATTTTTAATATCAACAATACGACACTGTATCAGCGCAGAGTTCCTGAGCATTTACGTGGCAGAGTCTTTTCGGTAAGAATTTTGCTTGCCCAGGCGGGAATCCCATTTGGTGCAGCATTAGGAGGCATGTTTGCAGAAGCCTTTTCCATCCCACTATTGTTTGCTGTTCTGGGGATGATCATCATCTTTACAAACTTAATTTGCTGGAGACAACCTATTTTTGAGAAGCTTAATGATCACGTAGTGGAAGATCGAGGAGAACAGAAAGCGTCTTTGTAAATATTGCTAATAACTGTAAATCATCTTTTCTCCCCTCCTAACGAAAAATAAAGAAAAGTGTGTTTAGGAGGTAATGGAATCATGTTAAATAGGAAGGTTTGTATCAGTTTATTTTTCATCCTGTCACTCATGATCACCCCTGCTTCAGCTAGCTTAAGTAATTCTCCGATTCATTGGGGGTTTAAGAAGGGAAAAGATGAACAGCCTGCAGACGCGGGTGCAGAATTAGATGCGCTACTTGAAAAATATGATGCCTTTTATAAAGGCGATCCCGACAAAAAAGATATTTATTTAACCTTTGATAATGGTTATGAAAATGGTTATACAGCCCAATTCCTTGATGTCTTAAAAAAGGAAAAAGTACCTGCCACATTTTTTGTAACGGGTCACTATTTAGAAAGTCAGCCCGAACTGGTGAAGCGAATGGCTGATGAAGGTCACATTATCGGAAACCATTCTTATTATCACCCTGATTTAACTAGGGTAGATGATGAGAGGTTGAAAAGAGAACTTGAAAAAGTACGGGCAAAAACTGAAGAAATTACAGGGATTAAACATATGGTCTACTTGCGCCCACCACGAGGGATTATTAGTGAGAGAACAATGAAACTGGCTAAAGAACAAGGATATACCCATGTCATGTGGTCTCTAGCCTTTGTCGATTGGCATGTCAACAACCAAAAAGGATGGCGATATGCCTACGATAATATCATGAGGCAAATCCATCCTGGTGCTGTCATCCTCCTTCACACCGTGTCAAAGGATAATGCGGATGCTTTGGAAAAGGCGATTAAGGATTTGAAGAAGAAAGGTTATACCTTCAAAAGCCTTGATGATTTAACAAAAAGTAAAGCGTTTGAGCATCCGGCGCTCTTTTAAGGCGGTGGGTTGTCGATAGTAATTTGTTCTTGACCGATATCTAGGCAGATTTGACCGATATATGTAATTAACGACCGATAATCTTATATTTTTGGCCGATATATTCAAATAACGACCGATATCTTTTATTTTTGACCGATATCTGTAAAGCGGGAGGAAATCTATAGGAATGGGAGCCCACCTTCAATCACAATGAGGGTGGCTCTTTTATCTTTCGGATGAAAAAATGCTATAATTTAAGCAAATTAACTAGGTGGGATATCGTGTGAAGATTGCGGGACCGTATAATTTCGATTTAGTTTTGGACAGGCTTTCCCTCGACCCTTTGAACGTCGTGGATTTGGGTAAAAGAAGTGTGATGATACCCCTAATGATCGATAAGAAGCCAAAGGTGGTTGAGGTGGCAGCAGTGGGGACTACGGATGACCCAGAATTCTTAATTTCTGGTGCTGAAAGTGAAGTGGAGTTGGCAAAGCTCGCCCATATTTTACAATGGGATACGCCCTTGGCAAGGATTCATGAGCATTTTCAACAGACAGATCTGGCACCCATATTTTCTGAGCATCGTGGAACACCTCTTATTCTTGACTATGACCCCTATGATTGTCTCTTAAAATGCATCATTCACCAGCAATTGAACCTAGCATTTGCCCGGACGTTAACCGA
>DLCS01000200.1:0-6489 GCA_002480735.1 Bacillaceae bacterium UBA7792
GATATAAGAGCGATGAGAAATGCACCAGCTAGCGCTGCTCCTGTCCCCAACACACTAACGGCACCGGAGGTCCCCTTTTGAACCACTGACATGGTGCGAATACTGATCGGCTGCCTTTTACTTAAGGTCCCAATTTCTGATGCCCAAGTATCAGAATTTGCTCCGGCTATTAGCATGCAAAAGCAAAGAAGCCATAATGGGTCAGGGTTGAGATAATAAAGAAAACTAGCAGCCGCTGCACTCCCTCCATTTGCAAGCACCTGCTGCCAATCCCTTCTCGAGCCTTTTGCGAGCCTTTCCTCTACCTTGAGCTTTTGAACTTTCTTATAATAGGACCAAAAGCTTGAGGTGGCAAAAAAGACCCCGAGGACAAGCAGCCCTTTGATATGAAATCCAAGCATGGTCAGAACGCCAACAATTCCAGCAGCAATACTTCCTGACAGAGTCAAAAAACGAAATGCGTACCCCATCGTTACAGTTAGGATGATGAACAGAAGGAGGAGAAGAGAGTCACCCATAAATCTCTATCGTCTCCTCATCGGTAAATATTTTGCTTACTGGAATATCATGACCCTCTATCGGTAGTGTTTGTACAATTTGCGTGTTAAATGCAAGAGAGATTGCGACTCCCTTATAATCCGCAAGATAACGGTCATAATACCCACCACCAAAACCGATGCGATACCCCTCTCTATTAAAGGCTATGCCTGGCACAATAATCAGGTCGATATCACTCTTACATATCTCCTCTGTCACATCTTCAATCGGTTCATAAAGTCCGTAATAGACCGACTCCAGCTCTTCAAACGCCTTCAAAACCCTGAATTTCATCGCTTTATCATTTGGATAACACTTAGGAACCACTACTGTTTTGCCTTGCTCCCAGGCCTTCCTGATGATTTGATATGTATCTACCTCGGGCATCTTTGAGATCGTAAGTCCAACAATCTTTGCTTCTGTCCAAACAGGACTTTTGTAGAGCTTTTGCGCAATTTTGTATGATAAATGCTCATACATCGGCCTCTGAATTTGTCCGAGCTGCTGCTTAAGCTGGTTTCGTATGGCCTTTTTCTCTTCCAATTTGATAGCCCCCTTTCTAATCTATAATATAAAAAAAACAGCAGGAAGCATATCCCACTGTTTACTTTGTTTCGCGATGTAATGTACTCTTTTTGTCTCTTGGGCAATATTTTTTTAGCTCAAGACGATCTGGATTGTTGCGTTTATTTTTTGTTGAAATATAATTACGCTCTCCACACTCAGTGCAAGCTAAAGTGATATTTACACGCATGAATTTCCCTCCAAACTGCATTTCACTAGTTTCGCATACGACTTTTCTATAATATCATCTTTTAGGAGGAAATGCTAGTGTGTTTTTTACATACTGATTCAGTTGCAGCAATTCATTTTTATTATTGCCGAATACCATCCATGCGGAAGCCTTACAAATTTTGTTGACACCTACCTTTGACCTGAGAGAAAAAATACTACCTGCCATTCCCTTAGCCATTGGCTGATATTTTAGAACGCCGTTTTCAGTTGATTGCCAAATCAAATCGGTATGGATGTTCCATAGAGGCTGAACCGTCATCTGCTCGGAAGTACGATCCTGACACTGTCCATTGACTAGAAAGATTCGTTCATTTTTAATGTGGAAAATCGATTGCTCAGCAGGGGAAACAAAGCTGAGGACTTCCTTAGTTATTTTTGGATAATAATGAATAAACAAGACCTTAATATCCCGTGAACGATTCCCATGATTCTTTATGAACACATCATGTATTCTTGTTTTGGAATGAAGGGAGCTTTCTCTGACATGAATAGATATCGATTCCTCAGGAATCATCTTCTCACTGCTATCACGAACCCAATAGGTTTTGCCATCCATCCAAATTCCAGGAGTTACCGATAGATAGGTTGGGAAAGAAGGAGCGGCTGTCTCTTCTTCATTCATTGCAAAATAGATATCTGTTTTCATTGCTTCACCTGCTTATTTGAGTATATTTGTAAAAGGATTAATAGACAGAATTGAATAAATATTAACTCTTATGATACCCATGTTAGCACGTAAATGAAGAAGCCACAATGAACGCATTTTGTCATAATTTGCAGCCAACACAAGCCGGCAAAATTCTTCAATTGCCACAACAAATTGTCAAGATCAGCGGATCGGCTTATTTTTCATCGTAAAAAGTCGTTTTAAATGATAAAATATTTTTCATATGATTTATTTGGACGATCATCGACATTTTACGGTAAATAACAACCTTGGAGGGAGTCGAGAATGGATACAATTTTAATAGGCTTACTTTCGTTAGCTGTTTTGCTCTTAATCCTTTCAATTTTCTTAAAGGATCCTTATAAAGAAATTAGAAATGAGCTGGATCAATTTTCTATGCAACAAATTCAAGAGCTCTATCAAATAAAAAGAAAACTAAAGATTTTGGAGGAAGAGCTGCTAATTGATGACCATGATTTAAAGCCCATTTCAGCCTTTGAGCCTTCTCATAGAAAAGAAATCCATGCGATTATTAAGAATCAGGTTTGGTCTTTGGCACAGCAGGGAGTTCCTGTTGAGCAAATAGCGAAGCAGTCATCCCTTTCAAATGCGGATGTACAGCATATTATCGCAGAGTTTTCTAATGGTGATAGATATGAATAAGAGAACGGTTCGAGCTTTCGCATTGGGAATACTATTTGCTGCGATTATTTTTGGGGTAAGCCCCTTTATTCTGGGGGAGAAAGATTCTTTGGACCTGGAAAAAGCAAGGACCATTCTAGAAGAACAAGGATATATCGTAATGGCAAAGTCTGACTATGAAAAGCTAGAGGAAAACAAGAAAGACTCTATAAAGCAGGATGAGAAAGGGAAAGCTGAGCAAAAAAATCCTAAAGAAGAAGAAGAAGAGAAGGATCAGGGAGAAGCAGAAGAAACTCAGCCTGTTGTCACCTATCAGCTGGTGATTGCAAGTGGGATGAATACAGAGGAAATCTCGAAGATTTTGGAAAAGGAAAAAATTATTGACGACCAATATCAGTTTGAACAATATTTAATCGACCACGATTATAGCACAAAGGTTCAAGTTGGTAGCTTTGAACTGAACAGTAAGATGGATTACGGGGAAATCGGCAAAATTATTACCAAAACTAAAAAATAGAGAAGAGGAAGCTGTCATGGCTCCTTCTTCTCTATTTTTTCTATTCATTCAAATCATAATGCTTCCCCTTAACGAGGTACACAATGCTCTCAGAGATATTGGTTACGTGATCGGCAGCCCGTTCTAGATAGCGGCAAACAAACGATAGCTGCGTAATTTGGGCAGTGCTCTCTGGTTGTTTCTGGTTGATTTCTAACAATTCACGAATGGTCTCCCCATATAGATCATCCACCTTATCATCCATATCGGCTACCTTCTTCGCAACCGCTACATCTTCATCACGAAATGCCTTCAGTGAAAGCTTCAGCATTTCAGAAGTAATGTTATACATCTCCTTCACTTGTCCGATTGGCTTAACATGTTCTTCTTTCCCAATACGAATGGCGGATTTCGCCACATTGACCCCAAAGTCACCAATGCGCTCGATATCTGTCGCAATTTTAATGGCAACGATAATCCGACGTAAATCAATAGCGACGGGGGCTTGTTTGGCGATAAGGAGAATGGCAAAATCATTGATTTCCTCATACAGATCATCAATGACTGCATCATTATCCATAATATCTAGGGCTAAATCCATATCATGTGTTTCCAATGCCTCAATGGATTTTTTTAACGCTTCATCTGCTAGATTTCCAAGCTGAAGCAATTTATCCTGTAGCTCATTCAAATCAAGCTGGAATTTTTCACGAACCGTCATGTTACCTCTCCCTTAAGGTTATTTCTTTTATTAGGATCAGACCCCTACCGAATCATGTTAACCGAAACGACCTGTTATATAATCTTCCGTTCTCTTGTCTGAAGGATTAGAGAAAATTTTATTTGTTTCATCAAACTCAATCACTTCACCATTGAGGAAGAAAGCCGTTTTGTCAGATATACGAGCTGCCTGTTGCATATTATGAGTCACAATAATAATGCTGAAATCCTTTTTCAATTCTTGGACGAGCTCTTCAATCTTTAATGTCGAAATTGGATCGAGTGCAGAGGTTGGTTCATCCATCAGAATGACATCGGGTTCAATTGCTAAACATCGAGCGATGCAAATCCGTTGCTGCTGTCCACCTGATAGGCCATAGGCATTCTCATGAAGTCTGTCCTTTACCTCATCCCAAATCGCAGCACCGCGAAGACTTTTTTCAACGATTTCGTCAAGAAATTTCTTATTGCGAATGCCATGAATTTTTGGACCGTAAGCAATATTTTCATAGATGGATTTAGGGAATGGGTTCGGCTTCTGAAAAACCATTCCAACATGGGTTCTTAAGTCTTCCACTTTGTAGGATTTGTCGAGTATATTTTTTTCACGATATACGATATCACCAGAAATTCTCACAACAGGGATCAGTTCAACCATTCGATTTAATGTTTTGATAAATGTTGATTTTCCACACCCTGATGGACCGATAATCGCTGTCACCTCATTTTCATGAAGTTCTAAATTGATACTTTTTAACGCGTGGTCCTCTCCATACCAAAGATTTAAATCCCTCGTCTGAAAAATGGGCTTTTTTGTTACAACAGCTGATTTTGCCTGGGTCGAAAAGCTGACCATTTGCTTTCTTTCCGCAACTAACTCTACCATATACCTCGACTCCTCCTTAATATCGCCTCTGAAATTTATTCCGAATCAAAATCGCTACCGAATTCATCAAGAACAAAATAATTAACAGGATGACAATGGATGCTGCTGCTAAGTTTGCATATTCTTTTACTAATGCGGCATCGATCGTCCAATAATAGATTTGTAGGGGCAATACGGTAAATTTATCAAACAACCCATCTGGTATCGGGATTAACAGTGCTGGAATTCCTAGTACAACAAGGGGAGCCGTTTCACCAATTGCTCTTGAGAGAGCCAAAATCACGCCAGTAAGAATTCCTGGCAATGCCGCTGGCAAGACGACATTTTTGATCGTTTGCCACTTGGTTGCACCCATTCCATAGGAAGCATCCCTCAAAAACTGTGGGACGGCTCGAATCGCCTCCTGGGCTGAAACAACGACGATCGGTAACACAAGAAGAGCCATCGTTAACCCCCCAGCAAGAATGACAGCCCCCATGCTTAGTCCCCTGACAAATACGGTTAAACCTAACAGTCCAAAAACAATTGAAGGAACCCCGGCAAGATTTGAGATATTAATTTGAACAAAGGATTGGAAGCGGCCTTTTTTTGCATATTCCTCCAAATAAATGGCCGTTCCGACCCCAAGGATAAAGGTAACTGGTGCTACGACAAGCATGAGCCAGAATGTTCCAGTGATGGCCCCGAATATTCCTGCTCTTTCAGGGACTGTGGAGAGTCTATTCGTTAAAAAATCAAGGTCAATCCAACCGATACTTTGAGCGAACACACGATAAATGAGGATCGCCAGTACGACTAAACCAACAAGCGTAGAAAGGAAGAAGATCCTACTAGCTAAACGATTTTTGAATAGTCGGGAGCCTAATTTTTTCTGTAATTGTGTTGCATCGATGTATTTCATCCTTAGTACTCCTCCCTAAATTTACGAGAAACATATTGGGCGATTAAATTCATTACCAGTGTGAATACAAACAAAGTCATCGCAACAGCATAAAGGCTGTAATAAAGCGTAGACCCTGCCGGTGCATCTCCACCCGTCACTTCCACGATATAGGCTGTCATCGTTTGCATCGATTGAGTAAGATCAAAGGTAAAGTTCTTGGAGCTTCCACTGGCAATCGTCACGATCATCGTTTCACCAATCGCACGGGAGATTCCAAGAACAAAGGAAGCAATGATTCCCGAAATAGCTGCTGGAACCACAACCTTCCACGTTACTTCCAGTTTCGTTGCTCCGAGAGCAAGAGCACCTTCCCTCATGGCGTTTGGTACCGCTCCAAGAGCATCCTCCGATAAGGAAGCAACCATTGGAATAATCATAATTCCCATCACAATCCCTGGACTCAAAATATTCGTTGGCTCCAGTCCCGGAATTATGCTCCTCAAGATGGGAGTAACAAAGGTTAAAGCAAAAAATCCATAAACAATGGTTGGAATACCAGCAAGAATTTCAAGGATTGGCTTTAATACCCTTCTAACCTTATCCGAAGCATATTCACTTAAATAAACAGCTGTCATAAGACCAATTGGAATAGCCACTAGCATGGCAATGGCGGAGGAGAGCAGCGTACCCGTCAAGAGCGGCAGTACACCGAACTGTGCATTCTGTCCCAACGGTTTTAAGACCGTGCCGGTGAAAAATTCAACGAAAGAAACTTCTCTAAAAAATGCCACCGTCTCAGATAGTAGGGTAATGAGGATCCCTGCTGTCGTCACAACGGAAATAATCGCAATCACCAATAGTAA
>DLCS01000200.1:6634-28961 GCA_002480735.1 Bacillaceae bacterium UBA7792
TCGCAATCACCAATAGTAATTTCGGTATCATCTTTTCCACAATGCTTGAGATAGAAGTAGATTGCTTATTTTGTTGGATCATTTTTCTAATCTCTAATTTCTTCTCGTTCGCTTGATTTATCGTTTTATTCAAAACCGTTTTCTCCTTCCAGAAATTGACCAACCTTTAGGAAACAAGCAGAAAAACGAGTGGATCCTCCTTCGGTTCCATCTCATCTTCTGCTAGCTTAGAAGGATTATCCTCCTAATCTTATTTCAAGCCCTCTAACGTTTTAATAGAAGCTTCGATTTCCTCATCAGTTAATGGAGCAAACCCAGTCTCAGATGCTACTTTTTGTGCATTTTTCATCGTGTAGATGGCATAGTCTAGTACCTGTGCTTTTTCCTTAGCCCTATTCACATTTAGATAGGTGAATACTGGGCGAGTGAATGGGCTGTATGCAAAATCATCGCTTTCACCAATTGTGTCTTGGCTTGGCTCCACTCCACCATTACCAAAGTCTACCTTCACTGCTTGCAGCTTATCCTTGTTGCTTTCATAATATCCATAACCGAAGAAGGCAATCGCATATTTATCCTTTGATACTTGGTCAACTAAAACCGAGTACTCTTGCTGTAGATCTGTAGCCTCATCTATATCCTGCTCATCAAGAATCTTTTCCCAGAAGAATTCATAGGTTCCATGATTTTCGTTTGGTCCCATTTTGGCAATAGGTTCATCTGGAAAACCAGGGCGAACATCAGACCATTTTTTCTTATTCCCACTTGCTAAGAAAATGTCCATTATTTCTTCCTTCGTTAATTCCTTTGCCCAATCATTTTCAGAATTAATAACAAAGGTTAATCCATCTAATGCAACCTTTAATTCTTGAACTTCAATTCCTAAATCATTAGCAGTAACTTTTTCCTCATCTTTCATTTGGCGGGATGCATCATTGAAATCTGTTCCGCCCTCTTCAACTAAGAATTTCTTAAATCCCGCAGACGTTCCAGCACGTCCAACCTCAACAGATACATTGGGTTGTTCATTTACCATATAGTTTTCTGCCATTTTTGCCATGAATGGAAATACTGTACCTGAACCATCCACGACGACACTTCCTTCTAATTCTGTTGTATCTGCAGTGCCATCATCCTCACCTTTCGGGCTTGCTTCGGTTCCTTCTGAATTGTTACCACATCCGGCAGCAAACACGAGCAAAGCTGCTAAGATAAAAAATAAAGCAAGATTTTTAAGACTTTTCATTTTCCACAATTCCCCCTAAAAGTTTTGGTTGCTTTGTCCTACAACTAAGATCATAAACGGCCACTGTAAATACGGTTTTAATCAAATGTAAAGCTTTTGTAAAAAGGAAGTAAATTTGAGTAAAACACAAATTACTTAATTTTGATCAAAAAAAACTGTCCTTCAAGGAGAAAGACAGTCCATTTCTTTATTCTTCATTTTGTTGTTCTTCATTCATTTCATCATTCTGATTTTCTGTAGAAGTAGAATTTTGATTTAGTTTATTTTCTTCACGTGTTTTCTTCATCTCAAAATACTTGTCCAGCACTCTTCGGGCAATGGTCGTATTGGCTGAATGTCCACCGCTTCTTCCCTGGTAGGCCCAAGGAACCACTACAGAAATGGCAACTTCTGGGTCATTATGAGGTGCATAGCCAACAAAACTCAGGTTCATCACTTCTGGTGGCTTATCATATTTATTCCGCTGTGGTCCATCATAGAAGCCCTGAGCTGTTCCTGTTTTTCCTGCTGGCGAATACGTAGCCCCAATAAATTTCTTATAAGCCGTACCCTCAGGATGCTGAGTCACCTGTCTGAAGCCCTCATGAATGTTCTCCATCCAGCCCTTTTGTAGCTTAATCCGATTTAATACCTTTGGTTCAATTTCCTTAACAACTGGACCCAGCTCTTCACTTTCCATCAAAGGATCGCGAATCTCCTTCACGAGCCTTGGCTGAATTCGGTAGCCCCCGTTCGCAATCGTTGAAACATATTGGGCTAATTGCATTGGTGTATAGGTGTCATACTGTCCGATTGCTAAGAAGAGCAGTTGTGCTGGATCCTTTTGCGGTCCCACATATCCTGTTGCCTCATTCGGTAGGTCTATCCCTGTGCGATTGCCAAGACCAAATTGAGCAAAGGATTCTCGCATGGTATCAAACGCCTTCTTATTAATCGGTAAAGGCTTTTCATATTCATAATGACCTTGACCAATTTCAATCGCTGTTTTAAACATATAGACGTTGGATGAAACTCTTAACGCTCGAATATCACTCGTATTGCCAAAGTTTTTCCACGAACTTATTTTTTTTGAATTTTTAATTTTTAAAGGTGCATCATAAAAAACGGTTCCCGGACGAATAGCACCTGTTTGATATCCTGTCAATACTGTTGCCCCTTTAACCGTTGAGCCAACATTGTACGAGGTTGTGATCGTACCTAAAGCAAAATCCTGCAATTCGGTTTTTCCAGTTTCTTTGTCCCTCACAAGCTGCTTGCCTGCCATCGTGAGTACATCCCCTGTATTCGGATCCATTAATACCACAAATGCTCGATCCAACAACCCCGTTCTCGGGGATTGCTTCGCCTTCATGAGCTCTTCCTCGATGATCTTTTCAACCTCTAGCTGCAAATCCATATCAATGGTTAAAACGAGATCCTTCCCTCTCTCACCTTCGGAAATAACCTTGGTTTCAATCACCTTGCCTGTTTTGTCGGTGATGTTTTTTACCTTTGCCTTTTGCCCATGAAGGACATCCTCATATTGTTTTTCTAAATAACTCTTGCCGACACGGTCGTTCCGGTTATAATCTCTCGCTAAATAATAATCTAGCTCCTCCTTTGGGATCCCTTCATTGGAGTCCGTTACTTTACCAAGGACAGTCTTTAAGGTGCTACCAAATGTATAGGATCTTTCCCAGTCTGTCGTCGTATCCACACCAGGAAGATATTGCAGATTCTCACTAACAAGGGCAAATTCCTCCTGGGTTACATCCTCGTTCTTGACGATTTGTGGAGTTAAGGCATAGCCACTGCTAAAAGCACGATAAATTGCAAGAATTTCAAGATCCTTATCAGTCAACTCATTCAGTTCAGCCTTTGTAATACGATCCAGCTGAAGCTTGTATACCTCTTTATTATATTCCTTCGTATCCTCATATTTTTCCTTAAGGGCATCTAATTCTTTTTTCGTTACCTTCTCTTTTGCCCGATCAGGATTTCTAATCATCCAATAATCTTTTTTGTCTCGTTCCTGGACTTTGTCTGGCTTTACTTCAATCAACTCTGCCAATCTTTCTGCAACCTTAAGCATTTCAGCTTGGCTCACACCGAAGTTCGTATAGGTAATGGCATTCCTCGGCGTGTTATCGACAATGACCTTGCCATTTCTGTCAAACATTTTTCCTCTTGGAACTGGACTATTAACCGTAATATCCTCTGTCCGTTCAATTTCCCGCTTATAATCATTCCCATAGACGATTTGGACGACACCTAAGCGTAGAATCAGAATTGAAAATAGAAAAAACACGACAAAAAACAAAATATTTAAGCGAATGGGGATTGTTCTCTTCTTTTTCTTCTTTTGTTTGTTAACCATTATGATAAACCCACTTCCTAGATGCTATTGACAATATTCTTATTTTATCGGATTAATGAAGGAATTTCTATCAAAATGGTATTGCAAATAAAAGGAAGCCGGATGTCACATCTGCCCTTCCATTTATGAAGACGAGAGCTGAATATTTTTGATAAAAAAATATATTAACGTGTGTCCGGCACCGAGAAATACCAATAAATAAGGAATAATTTGTTCAGGGGCGAAATACGAAATCCCTATCAAAAAAAGGACAATGGAAACAATTCTCCCGGCGTTCAGATAGATTTCTTTGACAACGATATATTCCACCCTCATTTCAGCTGCCTTCCATCCACGGCCAATCACATCATAGGTCATAGATGAATAAGGGACAAGGAGCAGAGGATAGGCGATCGCAATCACCGCTGCATAAATAAGGAGCTTCGTATAGGTTACATCAAAGATAATTAGGAGAATGGAAAAGAATAAAATAATCCCCCCAATCAGGATCGCTTTCTTTCGCATTTCTGTTTTGATCATACGCGAAACCAAATAGTAAGCAACGAAGGAAATTCCAGAATTAATAAGGCCAAAGGTCCCTAAGGAAAGCTCACTTCCAGTTGAAATAAAGACGAATACCGAAATGATAAAGGCAAAGACTCCCTCCCTAAGCCCTTGAAAAAAATGAGCGCCTAAAATGCGATTCCAATGGGTATTTTCTTTTCTTTCTTTGAGGATGCGTATAAAATCATATCTTCCATTGGCAGGTCTTCTCTTGATCGAAAAGCTTAAGAATACAGCGAGAGAAAACAATCCAAGCGAGATCCCAAACACAATGGAATATCCGACGAACTTTGCCATTTTCGAAATAATAAATCCAGCGGCAATCGGGCCAATCATTCCACCGACAGAGGACAGTAGACCTAGAAAACCGTTAAAAAAATCTCTCGTCTCTGGCTCTGTAATTTCAAATGTCAAGAGATTATAGGCAAGCCAGTAAAATCCGTAACCCATTCCAAGCAAGCTCCCAAGTACAAGCAGGAATTTTGATGCACTCGTTCCAATTAATAACACCGTCAAATAAAAGAGAGCTAAAAAAATGACACCGATTCTTAAAACAATCACTCTGTCAATTTTTTTAGCCCACCTTCCTGCCAAAATAAAGGTTAGGGGTTGCAGCACTACAACGGCAAGATTGTACATCCCCAAATCCCAATATTTACCCGACTGCTTCCACAAGTAGATATTCACGAATGTATTTGATAGAGCTACACTTAGTGAATAAAGTCCTCCAATGATGAGCAACAAGGAAAGATCTTTTGTCAGTTCCACATCACCTAGCAAATTTTTCACTTTACTCATAAAAAAACTCCCTTTTAAATCTATAGGGTAGTTTCCAACAAACTAAAGTGGTTTATACGGTTGAATTATTTACAGTTAGTTACGAAAATTAACATAATAGAGGATCAAAAAAAGCAGAAGGTAAACTCCCTTCTGCTTTTCGATCATTTAAAATTATTTGGCAGCGCTGTAACGCTTTGCAACCTCATCCCAGTTCACAACATTCCAGAAAGCATTGATGTAGTCTGGGCGACGGTTTTGATAGTTTAAGTAGTAAGCATGCTCCCAAACGTCAAGACCAAGAAGTGGAGTCTTTCCTTCCATTAATGGTGAATCTTGATTTGGAGTGCTTGTTACTTCTAACTCACCGTTATTTACTGCTAACCAAGCCCAGCCAGAACCGAAGCGAGTTGTAGCCGCTTTAGTGAACTCAGCTTTAAAGCTATCAAAGCTTCCAAACTTGCTGTTGATTGCCGCTGCTAGATCGCCAGTAGGCTCTCCGCCACCGTTTGGTGAAAGGATCGTCCAGAATAAGGAATGGTTCGCATGTCCGCCACCATTATTGCGAACAGCAGTACGTGCAGCTTCAGGTACTGCATCCAGATTTGAAATAACCTCTTCTACTGATTTAGAAAGCAACTCTTCATTTCCTTCTAAAGCAGCATTAAGATTTGTCACGTAAGTGTTGTGATGCTTTGTGTGGTGAATATTCATTGTTTCCTTGTCAATATGTGGTTCTAGTGCGTCGTACGCATAAGGTAATTGTGGTAATTCAAATGCCATAATAAATTCCTCCTATGTAATATTTTATTGGAACCATTCTTAACTTTTTATTAGTCTAACTATGTTTTTAGAATGTTTCCAAAGTGTTTAACTTAAGATTACCAAAGTTAATTATGTCTTTCAAATAATAAGTCTCAAACCAAAATTATGTTTTCCCTTATCCATATAAAGTATTCAACATCTTTTTTGTTTTTCCTCTAGAATTCGCAAAAAATCATTTAAACAACAATGTTCGATAATTTGTCAAGAGTTCTTTTCTTGCGGAAAATCAACCCTTAAGGCGGTATTAACCATATTAATAGAGTTTTTGTCGGTGGCAACCTGTTGACCTGCTTCCTAATTTTTATTAAAGTGAAGAATATCACAAAGTATTTTTTGGACGATTACAAACGATTTTAAAAGGATTTTAGGGGGGATCACAATGGAGCCAGCTATCTCTCTTTACAGCTTACTCATACAAGAATTTATAGATAAGGAAACGATTCAAAAAAATAGAGCAGGCACGATTTTATTTAACGAAAGGGACCCGGTCGAGTATGTGTATATTCTACTAAGTGGGAGCATTGCATTAGGTCGAGTCCATATGAAAGGAAAGGAATTCATCCTCAAGATTTTAAGTGGGGAGGATTTGGTGATTGAATATCAGCTTTTTAAGCAGCAACCACGGTATCATTTCTATGCCAAAGCCTTTACCGATTGTGAGCTAATTATGATTAAACGGGAAGCGTTCGAGCAATTTATTCAGGAGAACCCCCTTGCCATCAACGCCCTATCTTCATACTTAAGCACCCGTTATCTTAAGGCACAAATGAAATGCCAGGATTTAATGATGAACGGGAAAAAAGGTGGACTTTACTCGATTATAATTCGGTTATGCAATAGCTATGGGGTCATGACGGATGAGGGTATTTTAATCGACCTGCCTTTAACTCATCAGGAGCTTGCGAACTTCACCTATGGAACGCGTGAGGTGGTTCAAAGGATGCTGAAGGAGCTCCGAGAGAAGGATGTGATTACCTACAACCAGCAAAGACTAGTTGTAAAAAACATCCACTATTTAAAAGAAAATGTAGACTGTCAGAACTGCCCTTTTGAAATATGTGGGATTAATTAATAAAGGATAGCTCGCATAAGTTGCGAGCTATCCTTTTCTACTTTCAATGCCTCTCTCCAAGAACGGTTTCAGCAATATTTACAGCATGATCACCAATTCGTTCCAAGTTACTCACAATGTCTACAAATACAATTCCTGATTGCGCACTACATTCCCCCGCATTTAGACGTAGAATATGTTGCCTACGTAATTTACGTTCCATTTTATCGATTTGCTCTTCCTTCTTCATGACATCTGCGGCAAGCTTCTTGTCATTATGATCAAGAGCATGAATCGCTTCACGGACGGTGGAAATGGTCAGCTCAAACATTTGCTCGAGCTCCTCCATTGCTGATTCAGTGAACCTGACCTTATTGGCTAATTGGTAATCCACAAGCTCTAATATATTCTCAAAATGGTCCCCGACTCGTTCAATATCACGGATGGTATTGACGAGGATCGAATGCTCCTCTGATTCATGTTCAGACAAGGAGCTTGAGGACAGGTCAACAAGATAATTGGTAATTTTGCGATCCAAATTATTAATCGCATCCTCCAGCTGTGCAGCTGTATCGGAATGCTTTTGCACCTTCGTTTTCAAATAGCTATTTGTCTCTGTGAGACCTAATACGGCGAATTGTCCCATTCTCAGCACCTCTTCCTTCGCTTGTCCAAGGGCAATCGAAGGAGCTTGTTCGATAAAGACTGGATCTAGATGCTTTGCCTTATACTCAAACTCCGAGTCCTCCCCAGGTATGAGTTTTGTAACAATAAGGGCCAAGACAGCGATAAACGGGAACTGAATGATGGTGTTCGTCGCATTAAAGGTACCGTGGGCAACAGCAACCGTCATTTCTGGATTCAAATTTAGCTGTTCCTGCAAAAAAAGCATCAACGTAGTAAATGGTTCTAATAAAATCATAAAAATGGCTGTCCCAATCAAATTAAATAATACATGCGTGGCGGCTGCCCTTTTGGCCGCAATCGAAGCACCAATAGACGCTAGCACTGCCGTAATCGTCGTCCCAATATTATCCCCAAACAACACAGGTAGCGCTGCGTGGATATCCACTAATCCTTCAGAAAACAATCCTTGCAAAATTCCAATCGTTGCACTGGAGCTTTGAACAATGACCGTAAAAACCGTTCCAATTAAAACGCCCAATACAGGACTCGAGCTCATATTTACCGTTAATTCCTGAAACGCTTCTAAACTGCTTAAGGGCTTCATCCCACTGCTCATAAGCTCCAAACCGAAGAACAGAGCACCGAAGCCAAACACGATTTGCCCAAAGCTATGAATCTTCTTATTTTTAAAGAAAAAGAGTATCCCTGAACCAATTGCTATAATCGGTAATGCATATTCTCCAATATCAATTCCAATAATAAAAGCCGTCACTGTAGTCCCGATATTGGCACCCATGATCACTCCAATTGCTTGCCTTAATGTCATGAATCCCGCACTTACTAATCCAACGACGATCACCGTTGTGCCGGAACTGCTCTGTATGAGTTCAGTGACAATAATCCCTGCTAATACCCCCATGAAAGGATTTGAAGTAAAGCGGTCGAGGATATCCCTTAGCTTGTCTCCAGCTGATTTTTGCAAGCCGTCACCCATGAATTTAATACCGAATAAGAATATTCCTAGACCACCGATAAATTCAAAGAACATTTCTTGAATATTAATATCCAAATCCTTCAACCCCTAGATTAGTAGTTCGACAAGTTCTTTTCTCAAACATTATCCTTAACGCTTTATTTAATGTAAATATTTTACCGACCGAATTTACAGTACCTTTACAAATCATCCATTTATTACAAAGATATTACAATTTAGAATTATTATAGAAATTCTTTTCTTGTGCATATGCATTTCGAAAGATAAAATATATGAAGAATATATGAAGACTACATATAAGGGTGATTGTTCTTGAATATTTTTAAACAGCTCATTTTGAGCCTTTATTCTCCAGCAAGTATTGCTACATGGAGAAGACAAGGAATTGGAAAAACAATTCTTTTTGTATTTTTGCTTACTTTGATTTCCATATTGCCGACCTCGATTCAATTAAGCAAGGGCATCATGGATGGAGTTCATACCACCCAAGAGGTGATTGACAAGGAAGCTCCCAACTTTTCCATTAAAAATGGGGAGTTGCATACAGATATGTCAGCGCCTCTCACAATAGATAAGGGCATGTTCACTTTGATTTTGGATTCTACAGGAGAAGTTGGGGTCAAAGACTTGGATAAAACAAATACCACCATTGCATTGCTGAAGGATGAGATGGCCTTCACTGCAGGAGGTACGGTTGAGCAGTTCTCCTATTCCATGCTAGAGCTTGACGTTCAAAAAGAAGATATTGTCCACTTTCTTGATTCACTGGACTCTCTATTAGTCGTCATCCTACCAATTTTTATCATCGTCATCTATCTTTTCTCAAGCGCATTTAAGTTCATAGGGATATCCATACTGGCACTCATTGGTACTCTATTTAATAGAAATGGAAAGGAAGCACTAGAATATCGATTTCTCTGGAGAATTGCCGCTTATAGCATTACCTTGCCAACTATTTTCTTTATGATTATGGATATCTTCAAAACTCCCGTACCATTTGGCTTTATGCTCTATTGGTTTGTATCCATACTGTTAATGGCTCTGGCTTTAAAAGAAATCCCACAAGCAAAGGAAACGCTAGACTAAAAAAAACGCGATATTCGCGTTTTTTTTAGTCTATTAAATCTTGGACAAGCATATGATAGAGAAATCCCTTTTTAGGAGGATTTCCTATGAAACATCTGATTGGACTCATTATGATGATCTTGATCCTATATGTTATCTATTTTGACTTAAGCAAAGGGACCCTTCCAAGTGCAGATACGACTGCGACCGTGCAACAGGAGGAACCAGCTGAAACAGAGGAGCTAATAGACTATTTTGAAATCAAAGTTCAAAGTGGGGATACCGTTTTATCCATTATTGAACAACAGTTGGATGCCTCTGTCTCCGTTCCAATCCAACAGGTTATTGAGGATTTTCAAAAATTGAATAATGGTACGAGTGCCGAGCAAATCCAAATTGGGAAGACCTATAAATTTCCAGATTATCGTGATTTAGCTGAATAACCCAGTTCAACCAGTAAGATTCTTGTCAATCTTAAGCCTTCACTGGTACAATTAACTGTGATTAGAATTATAATAATAAATGCATCTTACTTAGATAAAGGAGCGAATCACTGTTGAGTGAAATTATACATCGTACCAAAACACGACCAGTAAAGGTTGGTCCTTTAACGATAGGCGGAAGCAACGAATTATTCATACAGAGTATGACGACGACAAAAACCCATGATGTTGAAGCCACCGTTGCCCAAATTAAGCGGCTTGAGGAAGCAGGCTGTCAAATTGTTCGGGTTGCTTGCCCTGACGAGAGAGCAGCCAATGCGATTGCCGATATAAAAAAACAGATTAATATTCCGCTCGTTGTTGACATTCATTTCGATTACAAGCTTGCTTTGAAAGCGATCGAGGGCGGAGCAGATAAAATCAGAATCAACCCTGGAAACATCGGGAAAAGGGAAAAGGTGGAAGCTGTTGTAAAAGCGGCCAAGGAAAAAGGGATTCCAATTCGGATCGGGGTCAACGCCGGTTCCTTAGAAAAAAGAATCATCGATAAATATGGTTACCCTACTGCCGATGGCATGGTCGAGAGTGCATTGCACCATATTAAAATATTGGAAGACCTCGATTTCCATGATATCATCGTTTCCATGAAGGCTTCTGACGTAAACTTAGCAATTGAGGCATATGAAAAGGCAGCAAAAGCCTTTGATTATCCATTACATCTAGGAATTACGGAGTCCGGAACCTTATTTGCTGGAACCGTAAAAAGTGCGGCTGGACTTGGGGCCATACTCAGCAAGGGAATTGGAAATACACTTCGAATCTCCCTAAGCGCAGACCCTGTTGAAGAAGTCAAGGTGGCTAGAGAGCTATTGAAATCATTTGGGCTTTCCTCGAATGCGGCTACTTTAATCTCTTGTCCAACCTGTGGACGAATTGAAATTGATTTGATTAGTATTGCCAACGAGGTTGAGGAATATATCCAAAAGATCAAGGCACCGATAAAGGTAGCTGTTCTTGGCTGTGCCGTCAATGGTCCTGGAGAAGCAAGAGAAGCGGATATTGGAATTGCTGGAGCACGCGGAGAAGGACTGCTCTTCCGTAAAGGAAAAATTGTCCGCAAGGTTCCTGAGGAAACAATGGTTGAAGAATTAAAGAAAGAAATTGATCAGATTGCTGAGGAATACTATGCCAAGGGGCAGCAAGAGGCTGTAAAATAATTGGCAAATAAAGGCTTGGCGAATACTCGCCAAGCCTTTTCCTTTGCCAACTGCTCCCAAACTCGAAAAGCTTAGAAGAATGGCAGGACAAACATGCCAATAATAATGGATACAACTCCTATCCCAATAGCCCAGCTACCAAGCGCCTGTGCTCCTCTTCTTCGTGCAATAAAACCAAGCACGATCCCAGCTGCACCGAAAAGAATCGGGGCGACAAACAACGAAAGGATGGAGAGGATAATCGCAGCAAACCCCATGCCTCTGCCTGCTCCAGTGTCTGTCTCTCGATCTACATCATAGCTCCTACCAAAGGATGCAGGTGCAGCCATTTCAGCTGAGGTTTCCTCTAAATAATTTGCAGTTCTAGATTGGTTGTCATAATGGGGGCCCTCATCTTTTCTTAAATTCACAACAGGGGCCTTTTGTTCCTGATCTGCCATATTCAAAATCCCTCGCTTTCTTTAGTGGAGCATTCATATTATTTTACATACTAAGGAATTTTAGAAGTGTAAATGTCTGTCACTTTTCAGGGATTAGAAATGATAAAAGGAGAAGAAAAATGCGGATGAAATTTGGCATTGATATAGATGGTACGGTGACTCGTCCGGATGCAATTGTTCCATTTCTTAACGAGGACTTCGGACTTTCTTTAACATTAGATGATATTTATGATTATGATTTATCGGTTTTGGTCGACATTCCTAAGGAACAGTTCTCGGAGTGGTGGTTAGAAAAAGAACCACTCGTATACGAGCGCGCTCCTTTAGCAAAAGATGCCAAAAGGGTTTATAAGAAATGGGAGAAGCACCATGATCTTTATTATATAAGTGCTCGCAGTATACATCTTCTTGAAAAAACGCAGGAGTGGTTTACCAAAAATGACCTCCCTTTTCATAAAATTGAGCTCGTTGATACGCATGACAAGGTGATTTTTGCCAAAAAATATGAACTGGATATCTTTTTTGAGGATAAGCATGATAATGCGGTAAGAATACATGAACAGCTGTCTATTCCAGTCATTCTTTTTAATACACCCTATAACCAGGATTCCGTACCAAAAGGAGTCATTCGAGTGAATTCATGGGCTGAAGCAGAGGGATGGGTGGACAAATGGCTTGAAAAGCAAAATGCATAGAAAGCGTCAAGCTCTCTATGCATTACATTCAGGACAGCGCCCGTAAATTTCAAATTTATGTCCAGATATGTCAAATCCTTGAAGGTTCTCTCTTAAGCTCTGCATCGGACAGGTCTCAATTTCCTTCGTTTTTCCACAATCCAAACAAATAAAATGATGATGATGCTCATTATGAGAGCATCTATATCGGAAATGCTTTTCTCCGGATAACTCGGTCATTTCAAATATGCCTAGCTCGACAAACATCGATAAATTACGATAAATCGTATCAAAGCTAAGACCAGGATAATCATCCTTCATTTTCTCAAGGACATCCTTAGCGGTTAAATATTTTTCACTATTAGAAAATAGCTCAAGCATTTCCTCTCTTTTTCCTGTATGCTTATAACCTTTTTCCTTCAATATTTGTAGCGCCTCATTGACATTCACGATTTCACCCCATTTTTTACTGGCTTGTTAAAAGATAATTTCTTTAGAAACATGGTGACAATTAAGATCAAGACCGCAATCATCACAATGGTTCCACCAGGAGCCAAATCAATATAATAGGAAAGGACCAGTCCCCCTAGCACAGACGCTTCACCGAGTAGGACTGAATAAAGAATCGTTTGCTTAAAGCCCTTGGCAATTCGAATGCTGGCAGCGACAGGCAAGGTCATCAGGGACGAAACGAGCAAAATTCCGACAACACGCATTGAAGCCGCAATGACGAGTGCAACCATAATGATGAAGATAAAATGGATCCGCTTGACCGCAATCCCAGAGGCTTTTGCATGCTCTTCATCAAAGGATAAGATAAATAGTTCTTTATATAATAAGAATATGATACCGACAACGAAAAGGCTTATCACCAAAATCGTATATAGATCAGCTCTGCTTACCGCACTGACACTCCCGAATAAATAGCTAAACAAATCGGTATTAAACCCATCTGCAAGGGAGATAAAGATCACGGCTAAACCGATCCCACCCGATAAAATAATCGGAATCGCAAGCTCTTGAAAATGCTTGTAGACCGCTCTTAATTTTTCAATAAAAAGAGCACCCACTACAGAAAAAGTCATCCCCAGGTATAAAGGATTCAACCCGACGAGCAGAAGCTTTTTCTCAAGCAATAGACTCGCAGCAATTCCCGCTAAGGTAACATGGCTCAGGGCATCGGCAATGAGCGATAATCTCCGTACAACAATGAACACACCGAGTAAAGGGGCAATGATTCCGATAATCATGCCAGTGATGAAAGCATTTTGAAGAAATTCATATTGAAATAAGTCATGAATCATGGCTGAACTCCTTTTCAAGATGCTCATGGGAGAGAGGATGAACATCGTGACCAAATAAATGTGACATTTCGTGAAGCTTAAATTCATCTGAATTTCCATGGAAAAATAAATATTTATTTAGGCACACAACATGGGAAACCTGATCCGATACCGCTCCGATATCATGGGTTACGAGAAGTAACGTAATTCCCCTTTCCTTATTCAGTTCCTCAAGCATCTCATAAAAGGACCGAACATTCTCGGCGTCCACACCTACCGTCGGCTCATCCAATATGAGCAAATTAGGATCGCTAACCAACGCTCTTGCAATAAAAACCCTTTGCTGCTGTCCCCCGGAAAGCTCTCCGATATTCTGATACATATAATTTGACAGGCCCACTGACCGGATCGCCTCTTTGATTTTGAGCTGATGCTCTTGTTTCATGAATTTAAAGAGCCCGATTTTCTTAGTTAGACCGCTTGCCACAACCTCATAAACGGTTGCAGGAAATCCAGTATTGAAGGAATTAGCCTTTTGAGAAACGAAGCCAATTCGCTGCCAATCCTTGAAACGATTGATATCCTCCCCAAACAAACGAATCTTTCCTTCCTGAACCCTTAAAAGCCCTAGAATCAGCTTCAAGAGGGTGGACTTTCCCGAGCCATTTGGACCGACAACCGCTAAGAAGGAGCCGGTTGGTACAGTTAAATGAATATCCTCTAACACGTTCTCTTTTTCGTATCGATATGTTAATCCCGTTACTTCAATAACAGGTCGATTGTCATCCATGAGATCACCTAGTTTTTAAAATAGAATCATTACGATTTAGTAGTATACAGGAATCGAGATATAAAGTAAAGCGAAGGAGCCTCGGCCGTAACACACAAGGGATCTTATTCATACGTTAAAGGGAAGGAGTGAGGACAATTGGGGATCTTTGAGAACATTATTAACCACAAAATAAATACGATCACAACAGGAGAATTACTTAATTATGCCAAGCAATTTCAAATATCCATTACGAGAGAGAAAGCAGAAAAAATTGCTTCCATACTGAGAGGAAGGAATGCCAATATTTTTAATGAATCAGATCGTGTCCAAATCATCAAGGATATTGCAAGGATTGCTGGGAAGGATACGGCCAATGAGGTCAATCGGCTATTTTTGAAGTTCACAAAATAACACGAAGAGGCTGCCGACATCGACAGCCTTCAAACTAATCCTCCATAATATTCTCTAATAGTTGCTCATTAAACTCCTTGCTTCGCAGCATCGCAATTTCATGCTTATACGGTGGTTTTTTGTTATTTTTGTCTTCACCTACATAAGGAGTTTCCAATATCTTCGGGATATCCTCTAACTGTGGGTGATGAACAATATAATTTAAGGCTTTAAAGCCGATATGACCGAAGCCAATATTTTCATGTCTGTCTTTGCTGGCACCTCGTTCATTCTTACTGTCATTAATATGCAGCACCTTGAGACGATCTAGACCAACGATTTTGTCAAATTCATTCAACACTCCGTCGAAATCCCGGGCAATTTCGTATCCAGCATCATGGGTATGACAGGTATCGAAACAGACCGAGAGCCGATCATTATGAGTAACACCATTGATAATTTCAGCAATTTCTTCAAAGCTGCGGCCACATTCTGAACCTTTTCCCGCCATTGTTTCTAGGGCAATTTGAAGATTTTCCTGACCCGTTAACACTTCATTTAAGCCCTCGATGATTTTTTTGATTCCAGCCTCGCTTCCTGCCCCCACATGGGCACCAGGATGTAGCACGATTTGTCCTGCTCCAATCGCTTCTGTCCGTTCAATTTCACTTCTTAAGAATCTTACCCCTAGCGCAAAGGTATCGGGGTTTGTTGTATTTCCAATATTAATGATGTATGGAGCATGAACGACAATTTCGTCAATCCCGTTTGCCTTCATATGCTCAATTCCCGCCTCAATATTTAGATCCTCTATTTTCTTTCTTCTTGTATTCTGCGGTGCACCTGTATAAATCATAAATGTATTTGCACCATAGGATACGGCTTCCTCACTGGCCGCTAGCAGCATTTTCTTACCGCTCATTGATACATGTGAACCTAATTTAAGCATCTTCTTCTCTCCCCTTGATTATTTCTTTTTCAAACGCCTTTGTCGTTTCTTAATCTGATCCACCTCTGCCTGCATCTTCTTCTTGTATCCAGGCTTGACTTTCTTTGGCTTCTTGACAATCGATTTAGCCATCATATCAATTTCATCCGCCTGCCGCTGTCTCTTTTTGCGTCTATTCCGGTCTCCAATTTCAATGATCTCTCTATCCTTGATGTCGACATTGACAAATTGAATACCAAGGCTCTCCAGGCGGTTTAGGGAATCCTCATCCGAAGGGGTGTAAATGGTTAGAGCAATCCCTGAACTACCAGCCCGAGCCGTCCGCCCAACACGATGGATGTAGAAATCCAAATCACTTGGAAGCTCATAGTTGATCACATGGCTAACCCCTTCAATATCAATACCTCTTGCAGCCAAATCTGTTGCCACAATGTATTGAAATTCAAGCTCTTTAATTTGCTTCATCATCTTTTTTCGTTCTCTCGGACTCAGGTTTCCGTGGATTCTTCCAACCTTCATTCCACGGCTCAGTAAGGAATCAGCAACTTCATCCGCCATTTTCTTCGTATTGGTGAACACGATGGCTAAATATGGGTTATAGATGGACAAAGCTTCAAAAACAATATCATTCTTATTACGATGCCTTGATGGCAATAGATAGTGGGTTATTTTTTCTGCGGTTATTTGCTTAGGCTCAATTTGAATAAATCTTGGATTTTCCAAATACTTTTTCAAAAAAGGCTTTAGCTTCTCTGGAATTGTCGCAGAAAAAACAAGCATTTGCAGCTTATCTGGCATTCTTGAGGCGATCTGATCGATATCCTCGATGAATCCCATATCGAGCATTAAATCAGCCTCATCGACCACCAAGATGGATGATTTATGTACAAATAAAGCCTGGTCTTTGACTAGATCATGGATTCTTCCAGGGGTTCCAACGACAATATGTGGCTGCACCTTTAATTTCTCAATCGCTCTTTGCTTATCGGTACCACCGATAAAGAGCTTTGTTGAGATTTCTTCATCCCCTTTTAATCGCTCCGTCATCTTTAGAATTTCCTCATAGATCTGACTAGCAAGCTCTCGAGTCGGGGCTGTAATGACTGCTTGTACCTCCTTTTTGCTTGGAACGATCCCTTGGAGAATAGGTAATATATAGGAGTGGGTTTTCCCAGTACCTGTCTGAGATTGCCCGATCGCACTTTCTCCTTTTAAAACAATTGGAATCAATTTTTGTTGGATCTCCGTTGGTTCCATAAAGCCAATTTTATCTAAAGCCTCTAGAATAAATGGTTTGAAATCATATATTTGGAATTTTGTTTTGGTCATCTTTTTGCTCCTTCAGTAACTTATACCTGCCAATGCTGGTATCATCCATCCATTATAATAAAAAATTGTCCAAAGTGCCAACTTACGCTTCTTCCGCAAAAGCACTAAAACCAATCTTAGTCCATTTGCATAGTTTAATAGGAGGAACAGTGTCTTATCGAAAGGAGGGGATTAGCATGCCACCTAGACCAATGTCCCCATTTCAACCACCTAACCCAAGAATGATGCATCCCATGATGAATCGAGGAGGATTTCCTCCAATGAACGGAATGGGTCCAAGGCCGGGAATGGGGCCAAGATCAGGAATGGGCGCAGGGCCAGGAATGCGAGGACCACAGAGAGGCGGAGGAGGATTACTCTCAAGATTATTTGGAAGAGGAGGGGGGCAAGCAGCTGGAACCACTCCATTTTCTTTCCCTGCTCGCTCCATAGGACCTCCATCAGCTGGGGGAGCAGCTGGAAGCAGTGGCGGTTTATTGAGAACGTTAACCAACCCGAACGCCCTCAGTGGCTTCTTAACAAACACGCAAAAGGTTTTGAACACTGCCCAGCAAGTTGGTCCAATGATCCAGCAATATGGACCGCTTGTACGGAATATTCCATCCTTATGGAAGCTCTACCGTGGCCTCAAAAACGCACCAGATGGGTCAGAAGAAGAAAAAGAGCAAGAAAAAACGAAAGAAAAACCAGTTCGAAAAAAGTCCAAAACGAAAAGTCATTCCAAACCGTCAACAGAAGAGAAGGCACCAGAAAAAACAGGAGAGGAACAAAAGAATAATAAGGGTCAATCCGTACCCAAACTATATATTTAAAGCTGTTTGAGAAAAGAGCCGTATTTAAAGAATGCCTGGTGCATTCTTTTTTATGTTTCCGCTATTTCCAGCTTCCTCAAATTGAGGTTTTTGCAGAAGTCCGATATAATGAAGATATTCTGTATTCATAGATTAAGAGCATTATTGCTTTTAAGGGGGTAACTCAATGAAAGTGATCAAGATTTCACCACGCGGCTATTGCTACGGGGTGGTGGATGCGATGGTGATCGCAAGAAATGCGGCTTTAGATAAAACACTGCCAAGACCGATCTATATCCTTGGAATGATCGTTCATAATAAACACGTGACAGATGCTTTTGCAGAGGAAGGCATCATCACATTAGATGGAAATAATCGCCGGGAAATACTTGAAAAGGTAGACAAAGGGACCGTTATCTTTACTGCACACGGGATCTCTCCCGAAGTTCGTGAGCTGGCCAAACAAAAGGGACTTGTGACGATCGATGCAACCTGTCCAGATGTAACTAGAACGCATGACCTAATCCGAGAAAAACGAGACGAGGGCTTCCATGTCATCTACATCGGAAAAAAAGGGCACCCAGAGCCTGAGGGAGCGGTCGGCGTCGCACCGGATATCGTTCACCTCGTTGAAACAGAGGAGGATGTTCATAATCTAAACCTGGATTATCCAAATCTAATTGTTACTAACCAAACGACGATGAGTCAGTGGGATGTTAAGCATATTATGGATCTCTTAAAGGAAAAATATCCCCATGCGGAGTTTCATAATGAAATCTGTAATGCCACACAGGTTCGGCAGGAGGCCGTTGCCGGACAAGCGGGCGAAGCGGATGTCACCATTGTGGTCGGAGATCCAAAAAGCAATAACTCCAATCGTTTAGCACAGGTTTCAGAGGAGATAGCCGGAACTAAAGCCTACCGCATTGGTGATATTAGCGAATTAAATCTCGACTGGATTAAGGATGCAAAAACCGTTGCGGTCACTTCGGGCGCATCTACACCGACACCTATTACAAAAGAAGTAATCTCCTTCATAGAGCAATTTGATCCAAATGATGAATCTACATGGAAGACGGAAAAACAAGTACCACTCAGCAAAATATTACCAAAGGTGAAAAAAGCTTAACCGGGCATGTTTCCGGCTAAGCTTTTTTTTGCATGTAACTTACTTATAAAAATTGAAATGGATCGGTCTGCGGCTTTGAGGCAATAAAGGTCACATCAAGCCCACGCTCCTCACACATTTGAGTGAGCTTCATTCGTACGCCTTCCTTCATGACCTTCTCCACATTATGTCCTGGATCGATGATATTTAAGCCTTCCATCATCGCATCATGGGCCACATGATAATAGAAATCACCTGTGACATAGACATCCGCTCCCTTAAATTTTGCGGACATCCAGTATTTATTTCCATCACCGCCTAAGACTGCCACCTTCTTAACTGGTGAATTTAAATCGCCGACAACACGAACACCCTTAACATCAAGTGATTTTTTTACATGCTCAGCAAACTCCCCAAGACTCATTTCATCCACATAACCAATTCTACCTAAGCCTAGTGTTTCTCCTTTATTATCTAGTGGATAAATATCGTAGGCTACCTCTTCGTATGGGTGTGCCTTCAACATGGCAGAGAGAATTCTTTTTTCTAGATTCTCAGGAAAAATCGTTTCAATGCGGACTTCCTGAACCTCTTCAAGCTTTCCTTGTATGCCGATGTGCGGATTCGTATTGTCCCCTGGTAGAAACTGTCCAACTCCATTTGCTGAGAAAGCACAATGACTGTAATTTCCAATTGCACCTGCACCAGCCTTTCCTAGCGCTTCACGAACCGTATTCGCATGATCGTCAGGAACGAACACAACCAATTTTTTTAACTTCACCTCATAGGTAGGAACGAGCACCTCAACATTTGAAAGTCCAAGCGCCTCAGCCAATAGATCGTTGACCCCGCCCTTTGCGACATCAAGATTTGTGTGAGCTGCATAGACAGCAATCTCATGCTTGATCAGCTTTTCAATGATTCGACCAGAAGCTTGATCCGTCGTAATTTTTTGTAAAGGGCGATAAATAAGAGGATGATGGGCAATAATCATTTGAACATTTTCCGCAATTGCCTCATCGACCACCTCTTCAAGCACATCAAGGGCAATCATGACCTTGTCCACCGGCTTATTCAAGCCACCAATCTGGAGACCAACCTTATCCCCTTCCATCGCATAGACCCTTGGCGAGAACTGTTCAAACAGCTGGATGATTTCATGACCATTTGCCTTCTTCATTGATACAGGACCTCCTCCACCATTCTAATGTTATTCATTAATTGCTCTCTTTTTCTCAGATTGTCATCTGATTTCGCTGCTTGGTCTAATTTTTCTACAATCCGTTTCCAATTCTCGAGTTCACCTTTCCACTTTTTCTTAAAAGGCTGAGACATTTCTTTCATCAAAAAAGGACCTAGTAATAATAAAGGGGGAAGGTTTTTCTGATCATATGGTCTTAGCGGCTCCCCCTGTTCCGCCACAAGAATCTCATAAATTTTCTCATCCTCCTCAAGGATGTCTTCAGCGATTAGCTCCCATCCATGCTCAAGCAACCACTGCCTAATCGTTATCGCGCTTAAATTAGGCTGAAGAACTAATCTTTTTACACCGACTAATCTTTCCTTGCCCCTATCTAAAATGCTTGTAATCAGGGCGCCACCCATGCCTGCGATCGTTATACAATCCACCTCACCAGCGGAAATTACTTCAAGACCATCCCCTTTTCGGACGGAAACCTCTTCCGTCAAGCCCTCTGATTCTACCTGTTTTCTTGCAGATTGAAAGGGACCCTCCACGACTTCACCCGCAATCGCAAACGGAACGAGTCCTTTTCTTACAACATGGCAGGGGAGATACGCATGGTCTGAGCCAATATCAGCGATCCGACTTCCTGTTGGTATGTATTTTACGACGGCTTCCAACCGCTGTGATAATTTCTCACTGTTCATTCTTTCACCACTTTACCTAATCTATAGAGAATAGTATAAAAAAAGTCCTTTACAGATGCAAAGGACTCCTACTTCTAATAGTTATATTACGATTATTTCAAGCTCTTAATCCACTCAGCCATCGCCGCTTCTTGTCCAGGAACTAGTCCACCTGGCATTCCACCTTGAGTTCCGTTCTTAAGAATTTCAGCTATTTCATCTTCAGAAATAGGTAACCCCTTCAAAGAAGGACCAACTCCACCTGAATAGTCTCCACCATGGCAGCCTGCACAGCCTTTTTGTTGATAAAGCTCTTCTGGTGTTGCGGAAGCAGATTCTTCTGTTTTGGCTCCGCCATTTTCCTTCTCGGCAGCAATTTCATCCATATCGCCAAGACCCTTAAATGACATGAGAAACATGGCAACAACCCCAATAACCATGATCAAAACAAATGGAATAATTGGATTCCGATTCAATTCATTAACCTCCCTTATGTAAGAACAATCAGTCAAATAAATATATGATACAAACAACCTTTATTGTACTCGAAAACTGACAGAAGGAAAAGCCCTAAAGTAAACTTTGTCACAGTATGTTCTTAAAAAAGTCAAAAAACTCCACCTTCAATGGTAGAGTTTCCAAAAAATCATCTTTAAATGATTATTGATGCTCTTTTTTGTTAATTTCTTTTAGATTAGCAGCCGATCTGTCGAGCGATTACCATCCGCTGGATCTCTGATGTGCCTTCGCCAATTTCCGTAAGCTTTCCATCTCGCAAATAGCGCTCAACGTGATAGTCCTTCATATAGCCATAACCACCATGAATTTGTATGGCTTGATTCGCTACCTCTGTACATATTTCCGATGCATATAGCTTGCACATCGAAGCCTCCTTAGTAAAGGGTCGGCCTTGATCCTTCAGCCAAGCTGCCTTATAGACCATATTACGAGCAAGCTCGATCTTCATGGCCATATCGGCTAATTTGAATTGAATCGCCTGAAAACTTGAAATGGATGTTCCAAATTGCTTGCGCTCCTTCGCATAGCGCAATGCACTTTCAAAAGCCGCCTGGGCAATTCCAACGGCCATGGCACCAATTCCAATTCTCCCACCATCTAAGGTAATGAGAAATTGCTTAAAACCCTCTCCTTTCTTGCCAAGAAGATAATGAGTCGGGACACGCACATTTTCGAGGATTAACTCGGTTGTATTAGAGGCATTCAAACCCATCTTGTCATAGTTGCATAAAATTGATAGTCCAGGGGAATCGGCTGGGACAATGATTGCGCTGATTTCCTTTCTTCCATCCTTTTCACCAGTTATAGCGGTCAGGGCAATATGCTTGGCATAGCTGGCATTTGTGATAAAGCATTTATTCCCATTAATCCTATATTCTCCTTTATCCTCGATGGCCGTCGTCCTCGTACCACCGGCATCTGAACCAGCATTGGGCTCTGTTAGTCCAAATGCTCCCAGTGACTCTCCCCTGCAGAGTGGGACGAGGAACTTTTCCTTTTGCTCCTTCGTTCCAAATAAATGAAGTGGAGCTCCACCTAAGGAAATATGCGCGGAATAAG
>DLCS01000200.1:29025-30560 GCA_002480735.1 Bacillaceae bacterium UBA7792
ATGCGCGGAATAAGTGATACCTGTCGAACCACAAGCTCGACTCAATTCCTCTGTGACAATGGCGAAGCTAATCGTATCAGCTCCGCTCCCACCATATTCCTCTGGAAATGGCAGTCCCATCATTCCCATTTCACCGAGCTGCTTAAATATTTCTAACGGAAATTCTCGAGTGTTATCTCGTTCTAGCGCACCAGGTGAAACTACCTCGTCGGCAAATTCCTTTATCGTTCGGCGTATCATGTCCTGTTCAGGTGTAAGATCAAAATTCATTTCCATCCCCCTCATCCAGATGAAATCGCTTCCATTCCTATTATAAGGGAGTTGGTTGATTTTTCCTAATATTAATAAATTTCAAATTTCTAAATACTATATAAAGAAAGAGATTAACAATACAACCATTCCAAGATAACCCGATATTAAGAAGTACAATAGCTTTAGTTTTTTTCCTGTTAGCAACCAAAGCCCACAGTTCCCAAACAACACCAAATAGAGTGGCATGAGCACCCCTGGGTAGAAGTGGGTAGTGATTTCAACACTTAGTAGTAATAGCATAAGTGCAGAAATAACGAGAGAAACTTGAAACTGAATTCCTTTTTTGAAAAAATAATAAGTAATGAAAATACCAATCAACATTAATAAACCTTTAAGAGCTATTTGCAAATCGAAAGATAATTCAGTAAAATATAATAAAAAAACAAATATTGGGATCAACAGTAAGAGGACTTGAACTTTCTTGCTTGACCTCTGCTTGGATTTTTTGGTCGATTCTTCCGGTTGATTCCCTTCCGTATACAAGGCTAATAAGTAATTACAATACTGCTCTGGAAGCAATCTGTTTTCTTTCCAATATTGGATTTCATTAACAATAATTTTTTTGCGGTTGTTATCCATGTTTTCAAATCCTTCTTTTTTCGAAAAAAAATAGTTTACTTCAATTGTAAGAAGTAAACTATTTTCTGGCAATGATTTTTCAGCACTTTATTTTAGATGATGCATGTTTATTCTAAAAAGTCTTTTAAACGTTTGCTTCTGCTTGGGTGACGAAGCTTACGTAGGGCTTTCGCTTCGATCTGTCTGATTCGCTCACGGGTAACACCGAAGACTTTCCCTACTTCTTCAAGTGTGCGTGTGCGTCCATCATCCAGTCCAAAACGAAGCCTTAAGACATTTTCTTCTCTATCCGTTAAGGTGTCAAGGACATCTTCAAGCTGCTCCTTAAGAAGCTCATAGGCTGCATGCTCGGAAGGTGAGGTAGCGTCCTGGTCCTCAATGAAGTCACCAAGATGGGAATCATCTTCTTCACCAATAGGAGTTTCCAATGAAACAGGCTCCTGGGCTATTTTTAGAATTTCACGAACCTTATCAGGAGTTAAATCCATATCTTCGGCAATTTCCTCTGGTGTTGGTTCACGACCTAAATCCTGAAGTAATTGACGCTGTACTCGAATTAATTTATTGATGGTTTCAACCATATGCACGGGAATACGGATGGTGCGTGCTTGATCAGCAATCGCACGGGTAATCGCTTGGCGGAT
>DLCS01000129.1 GCA_002480735.1 Bacillaceae bacterium UBA7792
AATTTACTCCTCAGAGCTGACTTTTTTCAAAAGTAAATTGACAAATATCTAGGGTGTGTTATAATAATATTTTGGTTCATTTGAAGTTATTTTTTTGGTGATGAATAAGTTAATGATCATTTTATTTGTTTTAAAGAAGTACAAATCCTCCATATCTCCTTCTTTTCTACACTTCCGATCTATTTTTCCAAAAAACCTTTTTACGTAAATCCTAATTCTAAGTGGCGCGGTCTAGGAACCGTATTGATGAAAGAGAGGTAGGGCTTTCATTGTGTTAGGTCGATAGCAAGAAAATCTTTGATTTCAAATGTATCTTCAGGAGACAACAGCTAAATTTGTTGTCTTCTTTTATTTGGGAAAAGCTACAAATATGGCATTTAATATATGTTTTAAAAGCGAACATTCTATCGCAATTTCTTTGAATTATATGTGTTTTTTGCTATAATATTAATGAAATTCCAAAAAAATCGTAGTGACTGACGACAAAGGTGGAAAGAACCACAAGGGAGCTGCGTCTATGTATAGCCGGTCGTCTGGGCAAATTAAAAAGAGAACCATTCAGGAGGGAAATGCATGGGCAAAACGCAGATTTTAGATGGTAATGTCGTTTCGGAAGCTGTGAAGGAGGAATTAAAGCCAAGAATCGAAGCTCTTAAGGAAAAGGGAACCGTACCTTGCTTGGCAACGATCCTAGTTGGAGAAGATCCATCCTCCGCTACATATGTAAAAATGAAAGGGAATGCGTGCGAGCGTCTAGGAATCCAATCAAAGAGAATTCATCTTGCAGAAGACACCACAACGGAACAGCTGCTGAAGGTTATCGAAGAGCTAAATAAGGACACCGCTGTTCACGGGATTCTACTCCAGCATCCTGTACCGAAGCAAATTGATGAGAGAAAAGCATTTGAAGCAATTGCAATTGAGAAGGATGTTGACGGGGTGACAAGCTGGGGTTACGGGCAAACCGCATTAGGCTTTGGAATTTACCCTTCATGTACGCCAGCTGCCATTATGCAAATCATGAACTTCTATGGGATCCAAGCAGAAGGAAAGCATGCCGTTGTCATTGGAAGAAGCCCGATATTAGGGAAACCTGTTTCAGCCCTTTTATTAAATGCCAATGCGACCGTCACAACCTGTCATTCTTATACAAAAAACCTTCCGGAAATCGTTGCCCAGGCTGATATTCTTGTTGCTGCAGTCGGAAAACCTGAGTTTATTAAAGGAGAATGGTTGAAAGAGGGGGCGGTTGTCCTTGATGCTGGCTACAATCCTGGGAATATTGGGGATGTCGAGTATGAATCTTGCTTCAAAAAGGCTTCTGCCATCACACCTGTACCTGGCGGAGTTGGACCTGTGACCATTTCTATGCTGTTAAAGCATACGGTTGATGCAGCTGAAAGAGGATAATCCTGTTTTTTTCTACAAAAAATTTAAAAAATAATGATTGAAAAAAATAATTTAAGGCAAACTATAAATGTGATACATTGGGTATCATTAAACGCTTTTGAAATTCTAGGAGGATTATGAATGGCAACTGGTAAAGTAAAATGGTTCAACGCAGAAAAAGGTTTTGGTTTTATCGAGGTTGAAGGCGGAGATGATGTATTTGTTCATTACTCGGCCATCGGAGGCGAAGGGTTCAAGACCCTAGAAGAAGGTCAAGAGGTTACTTTCGATATTGAAGAAGGTCAACGCGGGCCGCAGGCTGTTAATGTCACAAAGTCATAACAGTATAATATGATGGAGTCCCCAAAATTAGAGGGACTCCTTTTATATGAGCAAAAATAATGAAGTGATCTCCTCTTATTCCTCTATATGTTCTTTACAGTAGTTCTCGATCAGCTGAACTTCATCATCTTCTAGCTCGAAATCAAGAACCTTTTCTGTTTTATTCTCCATAATGTGGTAGTGAGAAATATGAGGTCCGCTTTCATCCACAGCGAACAAAACTCTTATTTTAAGCCCATTTTCTGAAAAAAGCTCATCCTCCTCAGGAACCTCAATTTGTAGGAAAAACTCATACCGGCTTCCAGATAATATGCCAAATGGATCCTCTATTTTTTCAACAGAATGATTGATAATTTCCATATTGTCCATCCTTTCATTCAATAGAACTTCTCCTATTTTAACCTACATGCTTCTAAAATAATAGCTTGTAGGCTTCAAATCCGAAGTATAGACCAAATCCTATTAATGACAAAGATGATATGAGGGTGATGACAGTCAGAAACTTTGTTGTCAATAATCTTCTCGCTCCACTTGCAACAAATGCCATTGTGAAATCCCAAAGGACAAGCCCGACAATAATGGCGCTGCTGTATACAAATAGCTGCTCTGAATCATAGAGCGAAGCTGTCTTAGCTAGGACAGAGCCGTATATTCCTAACCAAAAGAGGATGGTCAATGGATTTGAGATAGACATCAGAAATCCTGTTAGAAAGGATTTGGATAATGACTCTCTCTCCCTTAAATTGGAAAGCTGGAATTTTCCTAAGCCTTGTAGGCTTTCTATCCCAGTGTAAATTAAAACAAAAAAGCCGAATAACCACAAAAAGGCCTTAATAATTGGAATTTCAATAAACTGCGCAAACCCCAAGAACACAGCAAGCATGTAAATAATATCCGCTGAAACAGAGCCGAGTCCCAATATCCAGGCGTTTAGAAATCCGTGTTTGATCCCCCGATCCATCTGTGCTGCATTTACTGGACCGATTGGAGCAGCAAGCGATAATCCTAAAAAAATATAGCTAAAATAAATCCCCATAGAATGCCTCCTGAAATAGTGGTAAGGAGTATGACACTTGTACACATTCTATTCAGGAGATTTTGCTTGTACGACAAGAATTCTAATGAAGCTAGCTAATCTTTTGTCTTTCTTATGAGGGGAGATGCAGACTTAGCTATACATTTTGAAAAAATTATGTTATTCTTATATTAGGTATTGCATAATGAAAGAAATTCACTTATTATAAAAAGTTATCCTTTTTTACTTTTTATAGTTTGTGACTTTTTTTATTATGTCAGGTGCTGGAAGATAATGAATATATAACTATTGGGAGTGAGAGGGAATGGGTTTTGGTAGGAGGAATCAAGAGGAAGTAGTTACGGAGGAGACAAAGATTTGGGTTTGTAAAGCAGATAATTGCAACTGTTGGATTCGTGACAACTTTAAGAGCAGTCCCAACCCAACATGCCCTATTTGCCATGGCGAGATGGAAGAAACTACGCGAGTGCTTGAGGTAATTAATAATCCGAGTAATCATTTTTAATATCCTTCTTCTTAACACTATTTGAATGAATAGTGTTTTTTTTTTGAACAAAACCGTTTATTTCTTAATGTTCTCAGATAAGGCATCCTCTATTTATGGTAAATAAAATCAGAAGTGGAGGTACATAAAATGTTTATTTTTTTATCAATCTATACGAGAGAGAAGGATAATCTCTCACTAATGCTCTTGATTGTGAAAAGGAACAATAAAAAGCAGGGGGAATAGATAAATGAAAAAAAGATTATTTCTAACTGCGTTATCAGCAACATTGTCACTAGGGTTCTTAGGAGCATGTGGAACAGGGAATAATAATCTGAACGATGATGACGGGGTGAACTTTCGACCTGTGCGATATGATCGTCCAGATAATAACGATCTGTTAGATAATAACCGCGGTAACTTTAACGACGGCGTTAATCCGGTCCGATATGATCGAGACAATGACAGGGGCCTATTTAACAATAGAAATAACCGCAACAATAATGACCTCTTCGACGATGATTTTAACACGGATATCATTGATAACAATCGTGGAGCGAATGGCATTGCCCCAGGGACAAATGGTCGCGATGGGACGATGAGAAACGGAACAGGCGGTCAGCGATAAAGGACGAAAAGGCAGGGAGCAAACATCATTGCTCCCTCTTTTAATGAGAATTCCGATTCTTTTTTATTGTAAAACATTTATAACAGTACTATAATTCAAAATATAGCCAATAATACTATCATAATCGTCTTTGTAATTCTTGAATATTTTCTAAAATTCACATTTTATTCAAATAAATGTTGCATTTTTGTGAATGAAATATAGATCGTTAAAAAACTAGGGAGGAGAAAAGCTTGATTCGAACAACGATTGCAGGCATTGGTGGATTTGTTCTTATCTTTATTGAATCGTATATTGTTATGCTCTTGAAGGGATACAGTACAATTGATTTTGGCGGGATGGCCCCTTTTATTAGTGTGTGGGCAATGAATTTCTTCTTCTTATTCTCTATTTTTACGCATATTAAAGAGTGGCATAATAATAGAGAAGTGACCCAAGAAAAATCATCAATATAAATATTACTACATGTTGAAAACACTGAATTTTTTATTTGGTGTTTTTTTATTTTTCAGCGGTGAATAAGCATTTCCTAGTGCTCGGACTAATACTATAAATAGGGGGAGAATTCCACTAATAAGAGGGGGGAAGAGATGAATGAGAGCAGCTCAAATTATTGAACAAAGAAAACCTTTAAAGATTGGAAATGTTCCAGATCCAACTCCAGGTCCACATGATGTGATTGTTAAGGTTGAAGCGAGTGGCATTTGTAGAAGTGATTGGCATGCATGGATGGGAGACTGGGAATGGCTGGGATTAAGTCCTGTATTGCCTATTATTCCTGGGCATGAAATGGGTGGGGTCGTAGAAGCTGTAGGTGCAGAGGTGAAGAATTTCCGTCCAGGTGATCGGGTAACAACGCCGTTCCATGAAGGCTGTTCCCATTGTTCAAATTGTCAGAGCGGGCATTCCAATCGCTGTGATAATCTGCAAATCTATGGCTTTGCTTATGACGGATCCTATGCTGAATATGTAAAAATTCCTAACGGTGATTTCAATCTTGTCAAACTTCCTGACGAAGTAGATTTCGTAACTGCTGCAGCGATTGGATGTCGGTATATGACCGGTTATCATGGTGTGGTCCGAGCCAATTTGCAGCCCGGCGATTGGCTCGTTGTCCATGGAACAGGGGGAGTTGGCCTGTCATCAATACAGGTCGGCAATGCAGTTGGAGCTCAAGTAATTGCAGTTGATGTGGATGATGCTAAGCTTGAAATGGCGCGAAAAGAAGGAGCTGTTGCGACGATTAATGCTCGTAACGAAAACGTCGTTGAGGCGGTCAAGCAGATTACAAAGGGTGGAGCCCATGCATCAATTGAGGCACTTGGAATTCAAGAAACAATTTTAAACTCAGTTCTTTCCTTACGTAAAGGTGGACGTCATGTCCAGATCGGTTTAACAACCCATAATGAGGCAGGGATCGTCGGTCTTCCGATTGATGCAGTAACGGCCCAGGAGTTAGAAATTGTAGGGAGCCTTGGCAACCCAAGAACAGAATACGATGGCCTTTTAGCATTAATCGCTCAAGGGAAACTTAACCCAAGATCCCTTGTATCGAAAGAGGTTTCATTGGATGATGTCAATGATGTATTAAATGACATGACTAATTTTAGAACATATGGATTTAATGTCATCACAAAATTCAAATAAGCTTTTGCTATTTTTCCTTTCAGGAAAATGAAAAGAGAAAGAGATGTGTCCCTCTTTCTCTTTTCGTGTTTATACGAAGATGAAGTAGGCTAGGAATAACAGGCAAAGGATGTACATAATTGGATGGATCTCTTTATGACGCTTCTGAGCGACTAATGCCAGCGGATAAAGAATAAAGCCAAGGGCGATTCCAGTTGCTACGCTTGCCGTAAGTGGCATCATGATGATCGTAACAAAGGATGGAACAACTACCTCCAAGCGTGTCCAATTAATTTTCCCCATTTCCATCGCCATCAAAGCTCCAACGATAATGATGGCTGGGGCCGTCACTTCCGGAATAATCACGGAAAGTATCGGGGAGAAAAAGAGCGAAAGGGCAAAACAAATGGATATCACAATAGACGTGAAGCCCGTTCGACCACCAACAGC
>DLCS01000049.1:0-1623 GCA_002480735.1 Bacillaceae bacterium UBA7792
TACATCTCTTCTAATCTATGAATATAAGAGGATGGCATAAGTGCCTTTCCTTCATCATTTGCCAGCGGATAGCTGATAAAAAGCCGCTCAGAGGCGGTCGTAAAGGCATTGTAGGCGAGAAACTCTTCATCTAGCAATCTCCTGCGACTGCTTGGAGCAATGGTTAACCCCCTTGTGAGAAGCCGCTCTCTGTCTTCATCAGCAAGAAGACCCTCCTCGGACATTTTGGCTGGAAGAACCCCTTCGTTCAAGCCGATGACAAAGGCAATTCTCACATCGGAAAGACGTGATTTCTCCAAATCAGCTACCAAAACTTGATCGATAGCAGGTGGTACGAGAGCAAAGCGTAAGGACTCAAGCCCTGAATCGAGGATGCTCACAAATTTCTTGGTCGATATTTGCTCATTCCCGAGCATTTCAACAAATTGATCAAGTAGATCAATGATCCCATTCCACGCCTGATCATGCTCTCTGGCGGCAATGAGATTTCCTTTCTCCTCCTCTTCCAATTTCCATACTTCTAGCTTCGTTGGAATTTCGAGCTCCTCCAGATATAAATAAAGGGCCTCAGCAAGCTCTCTTCCTATCTCGGCCTTCTTAAGCCGCCTGGCGAGCTTCATGATCGGTGTGGTGATCATATTTTTCAAATCATTTAATTCATCTTCCCGCTCTTTCTCAGCATCGGTTTGCACCATATTCTCCAGCTCTAGCCCTATAAACCTACGATATTTCCAGCGTTCCTTTTTCGTCCATTTTGCTCCTTGAATGCCATGCTCAAGTACATAGTTCTCTAATTGGTCCATCTTGGTCCGGAGCATTTGAGGGTTTTTCTTTACTGGAAATAAAAGCTCGGTTTTGACCACGCGAAAAACTGGTTCGTACCTCCAAAATCCTGTAATCACCTCAAGACTTGACCGCACTAGCTCTATTAATGGATGATTGAGCATCGTTCTTTTTTGGTCAATGAAGACAGGCACCTCATAATCCTTAAAAATATTTTCAATTAAGTCGGTGTATTCCTGTCCGTTTCGCACGAGGAGAGCGATATCGTGATAGCGATATCCTTCTTCCTGGACGAGCTTACGAATTTTGCGGGCCACACCTTCCACTTCCGTACGGCGATTGGCTGCCTGAGCTATTTGAATAAGTGGTACTCCCTTATAAGAAACGGCTGGACGCTTGTCCAAATTTCCCTCTAAATGCTGGAGTGAGTCATGGGCAAGCCGCAATTGCTCGTGAAAATGTAACTCCTCCACGTCCAAGCCTTCCACTTTTGCCATCTCGTAAATGGTCTGACATGTTTCCCCTGTCATTCGAAAGAGATGGAGTTCATCCGGTCCTTCCTCATAAAAAGGCTGATCTAGCGTAAGGGCAATCGTTACCTGTTTCGCATGCTTCATGAGCTGCGCCAAAATTTGATATTCCTGGGGAGTGAAGCTATGAAACCCATCTACATATATGGTCGCAGCTTTTAAGTAAGACGAACCTGCAATTTGCTCCCCAAGTAATCGTAAGTAATCCTCAGAATCGATATATTTGTCAAAAAGGGCATCCTCAAACGCCTGATAAATGATCTCTAAATCATGAAGCTTGTCCTGGAGAATTTTATCCTGTGTGGAGCCA
>DLCS01000049.1:1709-2068 GCA_002480735.1 Bacillaceae bacterium UBA7792
TGCCATCCAGGACATTCTGCTTTTCTATTAATTCCTCGGGGCGAACGAGGTAACGCTTGAACTCTGTCAAAATTGTCTCCATTTGCTGGACAAAGCCATTCTTCTCCGCAGCCCGCTCAAATAAACGCAGTTCATCCTTCTTATCTTCCAAAATCTTTCGGATCAGCATGCTAATCCCGACATTGTTGACATGGTAACGGCTAATCCCGCCTGTTTCCTGCAAAACTCTCCAGGCAAGGCGCGAAAAGCTAAATACTTGCGTGCGGATCATTCCACCTAAATTTGGAGTTTGAATCAATTTATATTCAGACAAAAATGTCATTTGATCAGGAACTAAATAAATGATTGGGTCTCCCTCT
>DLCS01000049.1:2212-2516 GCA_002480735.1 Bacillaceae bacterium UBA7792
GAGCCTGCTGCATTTTTTTCACGATTTCTTTCATGCAGAAGGTTGTCTTTCCCGTACCGGATCTGCCAATCAATAGTCTAATAGACATATCGAACCTCCTCATTTGGAGAGCTATATTTCTTCCTTTAACAGTTTACCATATGAGAAGGGCAATTTTTCATACGACGAATTTAACACTTTTTTTATGTTTGGTATGGGTTTGTCCTTTCCTACCAATGTAGGACCTTTCTAGTAAAAATAGCATAGAAATGAGCGATACTCCCAACATGGTATAAGAATCGTCAGTTGGCACACCTTCTCTTCG
>DLCS01000211.1 GCA_002480735.1 Bacillaceae bacterium UBA7792
CGATGGCACCGACATTAGTGTATGCTTGCCAGGATAGATTAGGGGTTTCACTTGTGCAAGCCTATGGGATGACGGAGATGGGGCCAGCGATCACTTTTCTTTCCGAAAACGATCAAATTCGCAAGGCGGGCTCAGCAGGTCAGGCCTGTTTGAATCATGAAATTCGCATTGTTCGTCCAAATGAAAATGGCACATCTGACCCGGATGATATTGTTCCAACGGGAGAGACCGGAGAAATTCTTGTTAAGGGTCCTTGTATGATGAGCGGTTATTTTAACCGTGAGGAAGCGACAGCAAAGGCGATGTATAAAGGCTGGTATCATTCTGGAGACATCGGTTATTTGGATGAGGAAGGCTATCTATGGGTGAAGGACAGGGTCGATGACATGATTATCTCAGGAGGGGAAAATATTTATCCACGTGAGGTAGAGGATGTGTTGTACGGTCACGACGGTGTGTTGGATGTAGCGGTTATTGGGATGCCAGACGACCGTTGGGGCGAAACCGTGACAGCATTCGTTGTGAAAAAAGATTCAGCATTAACGGAGCAGGAGCTGGATGAGTTCTGCAAAAATAGTGACGAGCTAGCCAATTACAAACGTCCACGAAAATACATCTTCTGTGATGTTCTGCCAAGGAACGCCAGCGGTAAAATCCAGAAATTCATCCTCCGCAAACAACTAGAGGTATAATTAGGCAGCTGGTACCGACTATGGGGAATAGTTTTTGGTGTAGCTCATATAAAGAAGCTGGCCATATTCGGTCAGCTTCTTTTAGTGATTTCTTCGAGCGAAATCAACAAATTTGAATTTATCAGGTCGATGCCTTGATTCCGTATATTGAAAAAGGGTGGCATCCTCTAGATAGACGTAATTTCGAATGACCACAACATTGTAAAAGCCCTCTAAATCTAAAAATTGCCGGTCTTCTGCAGTTGGTTCGACAACAGTCACTTCCTTTTTGGCAAAGCTAATCGGAAGATGCAGTTCCTTTTCAAGATAGTGATAGATAGAGTCCTCGCTAATTTCTTTCGTTAATTCGGGCACTATTTTCTGATGAAAATAATCCTTATCAAGGATGATTTTTTTTCCGTTGATTTCACGTGTACGTATAACCTGCCATACTAAATCCTTGTTTGTTAGCTGCAGCTGCTTTTGAATATATGGGGTGGGCTTTATTAAGCTGACATCATGAGCAATCGTTCGAACGCTGCCTTCCATTTTGTCCGCTAACTCTTTGAAGCTGATGAGACCCGAAACAGGAAAATTAAATTTTCCATTTTCGATCACGAGCGAGCCTTTCCCCCTTATTTTTTGAATATAGCCCTTCTGAGCAAGAAGATTCAACGCCTTGCGGATCGTTTCCCTTGATGTATCATATTGGATTCGGAGCTCATTTTCAGAGGGAAGAAGGGAGTTTGTCGAAACTTCTCCCGATTCAATCTGATCGACAATATCATTGAAGATTTTTAAATATTTATTCGTCATTCCGATCCCATCCTGCAGGTATTCTATATCTATTAATATGGTCCTTGTTGTGCTTTGTAGCTGTTCGTGGTTGAAATCAGCTTGTTAAATGATAGACAACTGACTCATATGGTCTTAACGTGAAGCGCTTGAAATCAAGCGGTGAATCTTGATAATTGGAAATGAGGATGGTTCTGTCATCATTCTCAATCCCGATTCCAGAAGGCAGTTCAAAGGTAGTTTCTGAACTGTAAAAATTATTGATAATGAGCAGACGTTCACTTCCTAGTTGACGTATAAAAGCAAAAATACGGGGATGCTCCTTTAAGATGAGCTGGAAATCTCCATCTATAATTATATCATGTTCCTTCCTCAGCTGGATGAGTTTTTGATAATGATAAAAAATCGAATCACGGTCTTCCAGTGCTCTTTCTGTATTAATGGACTTGAATTGCTCTGGTACGGGAATCCATGGTTGCCCAGTTGTAAAGCCAGCGTGTTCTTCATCCGTCCATTGCATTGGGGTTCGGGCATTATCCCGTGATTTTTGCTGAAGAATTTCAAGAATCTCCTTTTCACTCATGCCTTCGTTCCGCTTCAGCTCATACATATTAAGTGATTCTACATCACGGTAATCCTCAATTTTGTTAAAATATGGATTGGTCATTCCGATTTCTTCCCCTTGATAGATATATGGGGTTCCTTTCATCATATGAAGGGTTGTAGCAAGCATTTTTCCAGCTTCTTTGTGGTATTCCTTATCATCGCCAAAGCGAGAAATAGCCCTAGGCTGATCATGGTTGCACCAAAATAAGGCATTCCAACCTCCACCTTTGTCCATTTCAATTTGCCAGGCAGAAAGAATGCTCTTGAGCTCTAAAAAGTCAAACTCGGCCTTCGTCCACTTGTCACCACCTGGATAATCTACCTTTAAATGATGAAAGTTAAAGGTCATATTCAGTTCATGACGATTAGGATTTGAATAGTTGATACAATTGTCGATCGTGGTGGAAGACATTTCACCGACCGTCATAATGTCATATTTGGAAAAAACTTCATGATTCATTTCTTGAAGAAATTCATGAATTCGAGGTCCATCTGTATAAAACTGTCTTCCATCGCTATGCGGGAAGGATGGATCATTTGGAAACTTCTGGTCCTTCGAAATTAAATTAATGACATCCAAGCGGAAGCCATCGACACCCTTCTTAAGCCAAAAGTGCATCATTTCATGGACGGAATTTCTTACTTTTTTATTTTCCCAATTTAAGTCTGCCTGAGTGACATCGAATAAATGTAAATAATATTGTCCTGTTACTTTATCTAGCTCCCAAGCCGGTCCGCCGAATTTTGATTGCCAATTATTCGGGACTTTCCCATTTTCTCCATCCTTCCAAATATAGTAGTTACGATAAGGATTTTCTTTGGAGCTTCGTGCTTCCTTGAACCATTCATGCTCTGTAGACGTATGATTGACGACAATGTCCATGATGATTTTAAGCCCGCGTTTATGAGCTTCCTCCAATAATTTTTCGAAATCCTCCATGGAGCCATAACGTTCATCAATTGCATAGTAATCACTTATATCATAGCCATTATCACGCTGGGGAGATGGATAGATAGGTGTGAGCCAGATGACGTCCACACCGAGTAATGCAAGATAATCCAGTTTTTCCGTA
>DLCS01000024.1 GCA_002480735.1 Bacillaceae bacterium UBA7792
CATCGCTCGGAAAAATTAATCGCTAGATCGGAGTGTAGTCATGCAAAGATATTTTGTCGACAACAAAAAGGATAATCATTTCTTCATTTCTGGTGAAGATAGACATCATATCGTGAATGTCATGCGTCTAAAAGAGGGCGATCAAATTATTTGTGCTGCTTCTGGGAAAAGTGCTGTCTGTTTAATAGCAGAAATTACCGATGAACAGGTGAAAGCTGAAGTAGTAAAATGGGAAGAAGCTACTGCTGAATTGCCTGTTAGGGTGGCAATTGCGAGCGGATTGCCCAAAGGGGATAAGCTGGAATGGATTATTCAAAAGGGTACAGAGCTTGGGGCATCGGTGTTTATCCCTTTTGCTGCATCCCGCTCTATCGTGAAATGGGACGATAAAAAAGCTTCAAAAAAGGTAGAACGTTGGAATAAGATTGCCAAGGAGGCGGCAGAGCAATCTCATCGGCAAATTAGCCCTGAGGTGATAAGCCCGATATCCTTAAAGTCACTAATCGAAATGAGCAAGGATTACGACTATAAACTGATTGCCTTCGAAGAGGATGCAAAGGTTGGAGAGTCATCCATCCTTCATTCTACCCTAAATAGAATCGAAGCTGGGCAGTCGATCCTTTTTGTTTTTGGACCTGAAGGTGGGCTAACTGAAGGTGAGGTCACCCGATTAAAAGAGAGTGGTTTTCTATCCTGTGGGTTGGGTCCAAGAATATTACGAACAGAGACAGCGCCATTATATGCACTTTCTGCTGTTTCCTACAAACTAGAATTAATGAGGTGAAGTTAAATGGCATCCGTTGCCTTTCATACACTTGGCTGTAAAGTAAATCACTACGAAACAGAAGCTATTTGGCAGCTTTTTAAAGCAGAGGGCTACGAACGTACAGATTTCGAATCGACAGCAGATGTGTATGTTATCAATACATGTACCGTCACCAACACAGGTGATAAGAAGAGCCGTCAAGTGATTCGCAGAGCGATCCGCAAAAATCCAGATGCGGTTATTTGTGTTACTGGCTGCTACGCTCAAACTTCTCCTGCGGAAATCATGGCCATTCCTGGAGTGGACATAGTTGTTGGAACCCAGGATCGCGTGAAAATGCTTGAATTCATCGAGCAATATAAGACAGAGCGTCAACCGATTAATGCAGTAGGCAATATTATGAAAAACCGCGTCTATGAAGAGCTGGATGTCCCAGCCTTTACCGATAGAACAAGGGCTTCTCTTAAGATCCAAGAGGGCTGCAACAATTTTTGTACCTTCTGTATTATTCCATGGGCTAGAGGGCTTATGCGCTCGAGAGATCCAGAGGAAGTCATCCGCCAAGCGCAGCAGCTTGTTGATGCTGGCTATAAGGAAATTGTCTTAACGGGTATTCACACCGGGGGCTATGGGGAAGACATGAAGGATTATAACCTAGCGAGCCTTCTTAGAGACTTGGAAGCTCAGGTGAAGGGCTTAAAACGTCTTCGTATTTCTTCAATTGAAGCAAGCCAAATTACCGATGAGGTCATTGATGTGATCGACAAGTCGAATATCATTGTTAGACATTTGCACATCCCGATTCAGTCAGGCTCCAATACCGTTCTAAAGAGGATGCGTCGTAAGTATACAATGGAATTCTTTGCTGAAAGATTGGAACGCTTAAAAGAGGTTCTTCCCGGACTTGCGGTTACATCAGATGTGATCGTCGGTTTCCCAGGGGAAACGGAAGAAGAGTTCATGGAAACCTATAACTTTATTAAGAAGCATCAATTCTCAGAGCTTCACGTCTTTCCATATTCGAAGAGAACAGGAACTCCAGCAGCAAGAATGGAGGACCAAATTGATGAGGAAGTGAAGAATGAGAGAGTTCATCGCCTCATCACTCTTTCCGATCAGCTAGCCAAGGAGTATGCAGCACAATTTGAGAATGAAGTTCTTGAAGTGATCCCGGAAGAGAAATTCAAGGAAGATCCAGACAGTGACTTGTATGAAGGCTACACAGACAACTACTTGAAGGTGGTCTTTAAGGGCACGGAGGATATGATAGGAAAAATTGTCAAGGTCAAAATAAACAAGGCTGGTTATCCATACAATGAAGGCCAGTTTGTAAGAGTGTTAGAGGACTCTATCGAAAAAGCTGCAATATAATCAGGGGGACTGCATAGTGCAGTTCCTTTTTTTTTGAGGTTATTTTTTGGAAAGATACAAAAAATAACCTCGAAAAAGAATGGTCCCAATGTTATGATGAGAGAGGTACGTACAACTGAAATTGAAAGGGGTTAATGAGTTTGGAATCTATCGCAAAATACATTGATCATACATTGCTAAAAGCCGACGCCCAAAAAGACCAAATCGAAAAACTATGCCAAGAGGCAAGGGAATATGGATTTGCCTCTGTTTGTGTGAATCCGACATGGGTGAAGCTAGCGGCTGAGCTCCTTCAAGGGTCAGAGGCGAAGGTTTGTACGGTTATTGGCTTTCCACTAGGAGCGACAACTTCTGAAACAAAAGCCTTTGAAACGAAGAACGCGATTGAAAACGGCGCAACCGAGGTTGATATGGTCATCAATATCGGTGCATTGAAAAACGGAAATCTTGATGTAGTAGAGCAGGATATCCGTGCCGTTGTGGACGCTGCAAAAGGAAAGGCACTTACAAAGGTCATTATTGAAACTTCGCTATTAACTGACGATGAAAAAGTTACCGCCTGTGGGCTTTCTGTTAAAGCTGGTGCCGATTTTGTTAAAACTTCAACGGGCTTCTCAACCGGTGGTGCCACCGTAGAGGATATTCGTTTAATGAGAAAGACAGTTGGTCCAAACATCGGCGTTAAAGCCTCTGGCGGTGTTAGAAGTGCTGAGGATGCCAAGCAAATGATCGAAGCAGGGGCAACCCGTATCGGAGCCAGCTCGGGTGTCGAGATTGTAAAGGGCCTCACGTCAGACTCTAGTTATTAGGATAATTGAGGGGGATTAGATACTGAAGTTGGGATTTCAAACCTTCTTTGATATTCAATCCCCTTATTAACTACCGAGTTATCCAAAAAATTAGTCGTTCGGTCGTTCATAACCTAGATGAACGACCGAACTTCCAGAAAAGAGATTGCTACGGTCGCTCATAGCCTCGATGAACGCCCGAACCGCCAGAAAAATGCCTTCTTCGGTCGCTCACAGCCATTTCCACTACCCTTCTACCCTTCAACTTTTTTTCCATGAATCCGAACAATAAAATCGCCAAAGCGATAGGCAAAAGGTAAGACAATTAAAGAGGTAATTACATTAAAAATTACGCTCGTATGTGCAAATTGGACCTCTGCTTTATCAGCCAATACATACGAAAACTTTGCCAGCCATGATATAAAAGGAAAAAAAGCAGCAACTCCCATCACATTAAGCCATATATGGGCATAGGCACTAAGCCGGGATTCTTCTCCACTGCCGATGCTAGCAATATAACCTGTTATACATGTGCCAATATTGGCCCCAAGCATAATGGCAATCCCCGTATCGATTCCAAGAACATCTGTAGATAAGAATCCCATCACAATTCCAGTTGTGGCAGTGCTGGATTGAATGATGGATGTGACAAGTATTCCAGCAAGGACACTCAAGAAATGACTACTATCTAATTGGTCGAATACATGCGTCATCAAAGACAGGGTTGAGACAGGTGAAGCAAGGTATTCAAAGCCATTCATCGCTGTGAAAACAAATGCTAGTCCTAGAAAAATAAACCCGACGCTTCGCAGCTTTGTTTTTCCTATAAGAATTAGGATTGCCCCAACAATTGCTAGCGGGACGAGGAAAGAGTCAATATCAAAAGTAATAAACTCTGTTGTAAAGGTTGTACCAATATTGGTTCCTAATATAATTCCAATCGATTGGCGAAATGTCAGGATTCGTGCTGAAATCAATCCAATCGTAATCACCATGACGGCTGAACTGCTCTGCAATATCCCGGTAACAATCGTCCCGATGAGTAGTCCTCTAAACGGGGTACTTGTTAATCGAACGAGCCACTCTTTTAACGACTGAGCGGATGCATTAAACAGGCCTGTTCGAAGCAAGGTCATCCCGATAATAAATTGAACGATCAATACAATAAAAAGCAGTAAATAAAGCATGTCCTCACCCTCTCCATAAAACTTTATGGCAAAAGAGGGAAATGCATGACATATTTTATTCCATTCAACATTTATCAAAGGTTTGATGGCAAACGAAATGAGAATACAGTTGACCAAGA
>DLCS01000169.1:0-174 GCA_002480735.1 Bacillaceae bacterium UBA7792
AATCACCAATAATGAAGACATCCTCATGACCAGGAGCTCTTAAATCTGGTTGGACCTTCACACGGCCACGCATAGCCTCAAAACCAGATTTTTCAATAATTGAATTTCCTCTCACACCTGCAGCCCAGACAACTGTTCCAGCTTTAATTTCTTCGACTTCATCTTCACCCTTGC
>DLCS01000169.1:287-15729 GCA_002480735.1 Bacillaceae bacterium UBA7792
GACTTCATCTTCACCCTTGCCCACGATAATACCTGTTTCAGTTGCTTCCTTCACTGCCGTACCAATCATGAAGGTGACACCTTTTCTTTCCAATTGGGCCATCGCATAGTTCACTAGATCAGGATCAAAACCAGGTAATACCGTTGGTGCAGCTTCGACACAAATAATTTTCACTTTTAGTGGATCGATATCATATTCTTTGCAAAGCTCAGGAACACGATTTGCAAGCTCCCCTAGAAACTCAATTCCTGTAAATCCTGCCCCACCGACAACAATGGTTAATCGTTCTTCCTTTTTCTCTACTTCTGTATTATAGGTTGCGAATTGATACTCAATATGTTCGCGGATTTGACGGGCAGCATCGACGTTAACAATCGAAAATGCATATTCCTTTAAGCCCTTGATCCCAAAGGTTTCCGACTCGGCTCCAACCGATACAACAAGATAATCATATGGAAGCTCCCCTTCCTCAAGGATGACCTTCTTATCTTCCGTTTTGATTTCGACAACAGTTCCTTGAATAAACTCGACCTTATTACGATCGATAACATCTCTAATATTGTAACGAACGCGATCATGGTGTAGAGTGCCTGCAGAGGCTTCATGTAACCAGGTTGTCTCGTAGTGATAATCATTCTTGTTAACAAGCTGGATCTCAACCTCGTTCATACCCATACCTTTTTGTAATTGTGTTGCTGTCATCAGGCCACCATAACCTGCTCCTAAAATTACGATTTTTTGCTTTCTCAAAGTGATCACTTCCACCTTTTTTGTTTTATTTTATGTTCTGTACTCTTTTTCTTAGCTTCACCACAATAGAAAAATATAGTAGTATAGATATAAAAAAGTATGTGATGAATTTCACTATTAATTTCAAAAAAATGTCGAAAAATCGTCACAGAAATTTAACATCTTATCTCAAATCCATGATATGCCTTTTCAATCTTAATTTCAAGTAAAAAAATATGATATCCAGCATATTTATAGTGTCTATATTTTTAGAATCTTTTAAAAACTAATCCCCCCTCCCTTTATATTGTTTTTTATTTTGATATCTGACTTATTCATAGGAAATGTTTGAGATTTCAAAGGACAGAATGTTAGTTTTAAACTATTTGTGGTAATATATAGGATGGATTTGTACTATTCAGTTTGGGGGGATTCGGAATGAAAGAAGACAAAAAGATATATGATGTGACCATTATTGGTGGTGGACCAGTAGGACTATTCACGGCTTTCTATGGTGGGATGAGACAAGCAACTGTGAAAATTATTGAGAGCCTACCACAGCTTGGCGGACAGCTTTCGGCGTTATACCCAGAAAAATACATATATGACGTTGCTGGTTTTCCAAAGGTTCGTGCACAGGAACTAGTTAATAACCTAAAAGAACAAATGTCGAAATTCGAGCAAGCGATCGTCTTGGAACAATCTGTCGAGAAAATTGAGAAGCAAGATGACAATGTTTTTAAATTAACAACAAATAAAGAAATCCATTATACAAAAACCGTGATCATTACCGCTGGAAACGGTGCATTCCAGCCTCGTCGTTTAGAACTTGAAAACGCTATCCAATATGAAGGGAAGAATCTCCATTATTTTATTGATGACCTTAACCAGTTTGCAGAAAAAAAGGTTGTCGTTTTTGGTGGTGGCGACTCTGCTGTGGACTGGGCGCTCATGCTTGAGCCAATCGCAGAGAAAGTAACGATTGTTCATCGACGTGATAAATTCCGTGCACATGAGCACAGTGTTGAGAACTTACAAAATTCAAAAGTAGACATCAAAACACCTTATGTTCCTGTTGAGTTAATTGGAGATATTAGCGGCATCAAGCAGGTCGTTCTTCAGGATGCAAACGGGGATGCGAAGGAAACTCTTGATGTGGATGCAGTTATTTGTAACTATGGATTCGTTTCTTCACTTGGACCAATTAAAGAATGGGGTCTTGAAATTGAAAAGAACTCCATTGTCGTTAACTCTAAGATGGAAACGAATATTCCTGGGATTTATGCTGCCGGAGATATTTGTACCTACGATGGCAAGGTTAAGCTCATCGCTAGCGGATTTGGTGAAGCTCCAACAGCGATCAACAATGCCAAAACCTATATTGATCCAAAGGCAAAAGCTCAACCGCTTCACAGCTCTTCAATGTTCAAATAAATTGGAAAAGCAAAGCCCGACGGCTTTGCTTTTTGGTTTTAACAGTTTTCTGGAGTCCCCTCGTTTGTCGCAGTTCTAAATGAAGAGCCACAGCCGCATGATGCAATGGCATTCGGATTATCGATCGTGAAGCCGCCACCCATAAGTGATTGCTTGTAGTCGATCTTCGTCCCTTTCAAAGCTGGGGCACTGTCCTTATCGACAAGAATTTTGATTCCATATTGTTCAAATTCTGTGTCCCCATCCTCAACCTCGTGGGCAAAGCCCATTCCATAGGAAAGCCCACTGCAGCCGCCACCTTGAATCGCTACGCGAAGGAATGCTCCCTCTTCCTCATTTTCCTTCATCATATCCTTTATTTGCAAAGCAGCAGCTTCTGTAATCGTTACAATATCCATGTTCCTACCTCCCAATTATATAATCCAGTAGCTCATCTTACTATTAGTATATACAGCAATCAACAGTTCCTCAACTAGACAGCATTATAATCTCGAATATGGGGATTTTTATCAGTGAAAATGGTCCTTTCCTTATGATTATACGCTATAATTAAGGTACTATATATTTCTAGACCTCTCCAGACTTTGCAAAAGAAGGTGTTATGATGGCTGAATTACTTCCTTTATATGATAAAAAATATGAATGTCTCATGTGCAAACAACCCTTTACCTCCAAAAAGGTTCGTTCTCGATTTGTAAAGGTAACACATTACGATACTGATTTCTGTCCTACCTACTCATCGGAAGAAGCGAACCCTCTTTTCTACTACGTAAAGGTTTGTCCTCATTGTGGTTTTTCCTTTTCTGAAGATTTCCAACCATACTTCGCACCAGGAACAAAGGAAGTCATCATGCAGAAGGTTTGTGAACAGTGGGTTTCTCAGGACTTTGGAGGAGAGCGAAATGTGAATTCCGCTATCCAAACCTACAAGCTTGCTGCATTCTGTGGAACTTTGAAGAAGGAGAAGCATATTATCATTTCGGGCTTATATATGCGACTCGCCTGGCTTTATCGGTCGCTTGAAAACAAAGAACAGGAACGACGATTTACCAATTTGGCCCTGAAGGAATACATGGATTCCTACATGGCAGATGATTACAAAGGAACTCAGGTAACCGAGGTTCGTATGCTGTATTTAATTGGTGAGCTTTCCCGTCGGATAGGCAATATCGAACAGGCTGTGAAATATTTCTCCAAAGTCATCGAAAATCAAAAGAGTACAACGGAAGCAACTACCGTCGAAATGGCAAAGGAACGGTGGTACGAAATAAGAGACATGCAGAAAGAGCAAGAAAATATGCAGTCCGAAAGCTAGAAAAAAAGTGGTGTACTTTTTCAGGTAGTCATTCCCTTTAGTACACCACTTTTCTTTTGGCTGCTTTCGTTTGAGAAAAGAGCCTTTCCTTTAAAACATTGGGTTTTCCTCTAAATGTCGATAGATATTCTCGACAAGCTCATCTGGGGTTTCTCCTGTCACGACCTCTCCCTCAACTAAAGCATATAATGACGTTGCACATTTGCCACAGTAGCTTAGGCAGCCGTACTCGATAATATCTAAATTCGGATCCTTTTCAAGCTTCTCCAATGCTTGTTGAGACCCGTTAGCCAGATTGCTGATGCAAAATTCTATAATAGGTTTTAGCAATTCTATTTCACCTCTGAAGTACTACTTACTAGAGTAAGTAGAACAAAGCTTATGAAATTCATCATAGCAATTTTATTGAAATTGGCAAGTTTAACGTTTGTCCATTGAACGACAATTTACGACAGATCCTTTCTAATTATCGTCGAAAAGTTGTCATGAATATGTTGTGATTTTGTCACAATTTCGTTATACTTTGGGTGACCTTAAAGCATTTTTTCAAATTAATTTAATATCATTTTAGAAAAATTAATAGAGATAGAATTAGTCAGCTAATAGAGTTGCAAAAGGGGATAAAAAATGAAGAACTTAGTGATTTTGGGCGGAGGATACGGGGGAATGAAAATCCTATCTCGTCTTTTGCCAAATGAACTCCCAGAAGACGTATCAATCACATTAGTAGATAAGACACCTTATCACTGCCTAAAGACAGAGTACTATGCGTTGGCTGCCGGAACCATTTCAGACCAGCATATTCGCGTACCATTTCCAGAGGATCCAAGATTGCAGATTCTCTATGGGGAGGTTACAGACATTCGCCTTGACGAGAAAAAAATCTACTTAAAGGATGCTGAACCGCTATCCTATGATGATTTAATTATCGGTCTAGGCTGCGAAGACAAATACCACAATGTACCAGGTGCAGAAGAATTTACCTATAGCATCCAATCGATAGAGAAATCTAGAGAAACCTATCAGGCTCTAAATAATCTTGCACCAGGCTCTGTAGTCAGTATTGTTGGCGCTGGTTTAAGTGGGGTTGAATTAGCAAGTGAGCTAAATGAAAGCAGACCCGATTTGAAGATAAAGCTTTTTGACAGAGGAAACTATATCCTTTCCGCCTTCCCAGTTCGTCTTAGCACATATGTTGAAAATTGGTTTGATAATCATGGTGTTGAAATTGTCAATACTTCTAATATCACAAGGGTGGAAGCCAATCGGCTATATAACCACCACGAACCAATTGACAGCGACATTATTGTGTGGACTGCTGGCATTCAGCCATGCAAGGTTGTGCGTGAAATGGATGCCGAAAAGGACAAACAGGGAAGAATTATTTTAACACCTTATCATAATATACCTAATAATGAGCATGTCTATGTAGTCGGTGACTGTGCCAGCCTGCCGCATGCTCCAAGCGCACAGCTTGCAGAGGGTCAGGCAGAGCAAATTGTGGATGTACTGCTCAAACGCTGGAAAAATGAAGAACTCCCAGAAACCTTGCCAACGATTAAGCTAAAAGGGGTACTCGGATCCTTAGGAAAAAAACACGGATTTGGAGTTGTCGCTGATCGACCAATCACAGGTAGGGTGGCTCGATTGCTTAAATCAGGTATTCTGTGGATGTATAAGTTCCATAAAGGCTGATAGTAGTCTTATTTTGCTATGTCTAAAAAAAGAGTCTTATCAAAAAAGCGCTGATCTTTGTGATCGGCGCTTCCTTCATTTTAGCTTGGTGTATAGCCATGCCTTTCCATTTCTGAAAAAATCGTTTTTAACCGCGGATTCCCTTCCCCTACAATTTTATCCTCGATTAATACGATAGGATAAAACATATCTTCCTCGATCACACGCTGTGCAAATTCCCTTATCGACTCATCTGAGGGCGGATCATAAATATCTACATAGGTAATCTTAAAGGCTTGATTGGGAAATTTCCTCCCCACTGCCGCCTCTAGCCATTCATAAGTCTCCTTTGAAGATGGGAGATTGACACAGCTAGGACAGAGTTGTTCCGCACCATAAACCAATATTTCCACTTCTTTTTTCTCCACTTTGCTCCCTCCCCTATATCTAAATCCTATTCTACAATAGCTGCAACATAAATTCCCAATATTAGGTCTGTTGCAAGTGTCTGGAAAAGGGTCTTTTAGATAGATTTTTTTGTCGGAAGTCATTATAATAGGGATAAAGAAAGGAGCGATTACGATGGCTGAGCAAATATTTGAACAAGTGCAAGATGTATTAGATAAATTGCGCCCATTCCTTCTTCGTGACGGTGGCGACTGTGAATTAGTAGATGTAGAAGATGGCATTGTGAAATTACGTTTATTAGGTGCATGTGGGTCCTGCCCAAGCTCCACCATTACATTAAAGGCTGGGATTGAGCGAGCGCTTTTAGAAGAAGTACCTGGCGTAGTTGAAGTTGAACAAGTATTCTAATCGATAAAAGTAAAACGATTCCGCATGAGCGCGGGATCGTTTTTTTATTTATATTCACATTTTTGAATCTGTATCTGACTTCCGATCTGGTCAATTTGTAGTTGATGGTAGATCATTTCTGGATTATGACTTTGCAGCTTCTGTTGTAACTTATCTCCTTGTCCTTTTTCATAGCAGCAGACGACCGTCGGGCCGGCCCCGCTTAAGGCCACACCAAAAGCTCCAAGCTCATAGGCAAGGTTCTCAATTTCCTGTAAATGTGGAACGAGAGCTCTCCGATATGGCTGATGATACAGGTCTTTTGCCATCATCCTACCGGCTAAGGCATAATCCCCCCTAAGGAGTGCCGCAATCATGACGTTCGCAATCGCACCTGCCTGAACAGACTCAGAGTAAGGAAGCTGGGTTGGTAGCACGCCTCGGGATTCCTTTGTTAGAAGCTCCTGTTTCGGGACAACGGCAACTAGAGCAAACTCAAGGTCACGATAGACTACCGCTTCCACTGAATCATCCAGCTGTACCCCGACCACCAATCCTCCAAAAAGGCTCGCCCCAACATTGTCTGGATGGCCCTCAATCGAGGTCGCTAGACGGAATTTCTCCTCATTGGTCAATTCTAAATGACAAAGGGCATTCGCAAGTTCAATTCCAGCAACGATCGCAGCTGCACTCGAACCTAAGCCACGGGCAAGAGGAATATCACTCGTCATTTTTATCCTGCAGGATGGTAGTGATTGATTGAATTTTGCAGCGGTTTGGAGAGCAACCTGAATAACGAAATTGCTCTCATCCTTTGGAAAGACTTGAAGTTTTTTTGAGCATGGGATAACCTCCCATTGATCCGCTCTCTCCACCTCAAGACGCAAATATAAATTTACCGCCAAGCCAATAGAATCAAATCCCGGGCCCAAATTGGCTGTACTTCCCGGAACCTGGATCGTTAACATGTCGCCCTCATTCATGCATGAACAACTCCCCTAATATGCTTGGCAACTGCCTCCTCATCATTAGGAAGAAGCACTGGTTTAATGGAGCTGTAATCGATCGCTGTATTCGGATCCTTTAGGCCATTTCCGGTCAAAATCGCTACAACTGTGCTGCCCTTTGCGATTTTTCCATTTTGAATATGCTTATACAATCCCGCTAATGAAGCACATGAACCTGGTTCAGCAAAAATTCCTTCTGTACGAGCAATTTTTTTATAAGCATTGATGATTTCATCGTCACTTACTTCATCAATGATTCCTTTCGATTCGTCGGCAGCAGCGGTAGCCAAATGCCAGCTTGCTGGATTTCCAATCCGGATCGCCGTTGCAATCGTCTCAGGGTTTTCAATCACCTGATTGCGAACAATTGCGGCTGCACCCTCTGCTTCAAAGCCGTGAATTTTTGGTAATCCTGTATTTTTTGCCTCGTGATATTCCTTGAAGCCTTTCCAGTAGGCACTAATATTTCCCGCATTCCCTACTGGAATCGCCAGAACATCAGGAGCTTTTCCACCAAGCTGATCACAGATTTCAAAGGCACCGGTTTTTTGACCCTCTAGACGATATGGATTCACCGAATTTACCAAGGTAATCGGTTCTTTTTCACTAATATTGCGAACCATTTTCAGCGCTTCATCGAAGTTCCCTTCAATTGAAACAATCTCAGCCCCATACATGACCGCTTGAGCGAGCTTGCCCATGGCAATTTTCCCCTCGGGAATGACAACAATGCATCTCATTCCTGCTCGGGCTGCATAAGCTGCAGCCGCTGCTGAAGTATTTCCTGTTGATGCACAAATGATCGTATCGCTTCCCTCTTCCTTCGCCTTGGCGACGGCCATGACCATTCCCCGATCCTTGAAGGAGCCTGTCGGATTCGTTCCCTCGGTCTTCACATAGAGCTCGACTCCCCACTCCTCAGAAAGTCGTTCTAGCTTAATGAGAGGTGTATTTCCTTCATTCAATGTTAGTTTTGGTGTATTCTCATTAACTGGTAAAAATTCTTTATATTCATCTAATAAACCACTCCACCTCATGAATTGCCATTCCCTTCTACCCGATAAGAGCTCTTAATATGATGTACGGATTGTAAAGCCTCTAATTCTGCTTGAACATCTTCATATGCCTGAAGAGATGCATTGTGAGTAACTAATACAATCTCTGCAATGCCTTTTTCCTTTACTGGGAGCTGGAGGATTTTCTCTAGACTTACACCATGATGGGAGAAAATCGAGGTAATATTTGCAAACACCCCAAGCTCATCCTTTGCATGAATTCTCAAGAAATATTTAGAATAGATCTCAGCAGGTTTCTTTAACTTCTTCTCGTGTTGAGGAGTAATAATTCTCTTACCATTCACTCCAAGCACCATGTTCTTCATCACAACGACTAAATCAGCGACAATAGATGTGGCTGTTGGCAGGCTCCCTGCTCCTGGACCGTAAAACATCGTCTCTCCAACTGCTTCTCCATATACATAAACAGCATTAAACTCATTGTTCACAGAGGCCAGTGGATGGGAATCAGAAAGAAGAGTCGGTTGCACGCTCACCTCAACCTTGTCATCCTCGAGCACAGCGATTCCTATCAGCTTCATCGTGTATCCAAGCTGCTTGGCATATTGAAGATCCTCTTCTGTAATATGAGTGATTCCTTGAACCTTTACATCCTCTAAATCAATTTTCATGGAAAAACCGAGCGTAGCGAGAATAGCCATTTTCCTCGCTGCATCAAGACCCTCCACATCCGAGGTTGGATCCGCTTCTGCATAGCCAAGCTCCTGTGCTTCCTTTAAAGCTACTTCATATGGGCTTCCCTGCTTACTCATTTTGGTTAAGATATAGTTGGTCGTTCCATTGACGATCCCCATCATCTTCGTGATATGGTCCGAGGATAATCCCTCGACAAGACTTCTAAGGATAGGGATACCTCCAGCGACACTCGCCTCATAGAAGAAATCACAGCCATTTTCGGCTGCAGCGGTTAACAGCTCTGAACCATGCTCTGCCATTAAATCCTTATTAGCCGTCACCACATGCTTTTTATTTTTTAAGGCTTGCAATAGGTATCTTCTTGTTTCCTCTACCCCGCCCATGACCTCAACAACGACATCAATATTAGGATTATCAATAATATCCAATGCATTCGTTGTGAGCAAATCGAGGCTAAGCTCAATGTCTCTCTTCTTAGTTAAATCTGTAACGAGCACTTTATTTATCTTGATTGGACAGCCGATTTGATGCAAAAGCTTTTCCTGATGGTTTTCAATGATTTTGACAACACCCGAACCGACTGTACCCAAGCCTAACAATCCAATCGAAATTGCTTCCATCTCTTTCCCCTCCGTCCTTGTTCTCCCTAGAAAAACAACTGTATTTGTATAGTAGACATTATAGATGGAGAAGACAATTTTTACAATAGTAAAATCGCCAAGCAAAATGTGTGAAACCGTTTTATCCCGCTCCCCCGTAAACTTTTGATTTTTTCTGCATCCAACGGAAGATCATAAAAAGCTGACCTCCCGATGAGATCAGCTTCTCTACCACCTATTTTTTATTCACGCGAGTCTTTGATTCTTGACCAGATAAAACCAAGTCAATATTCTCCACACACATATTCATCATATCCATTCTTGTTTCGATCGAAGCACTTCCAATATGAGGTAGTGCCACGACATTTGGCAGCTTCAATAATGGATGGGCAGGGTCAATCGGTTCTTTTTCGAACACATCCAACCCGGCAGCAGCGATATCGCCCGCTTCAAGTGCTTGATACAGGTCCTCTTCATTGACGACAGGGCCACGAGAAGCATTAATGAAGATGGCTGTCTTTTTCATTTTCTTAAAGACATCCTTTGTAAATAGATCCTTTGTTTCTGCAGTTAATGGAGTCAAGCATACAATGAAATCTGCGGACTCAACCAATTCATCGAACGAACAATAGATGGCCCCAAGCTCCGCTTCCACCTCCATTTTTCTCGAGCGGTTATGATAGAGGATATTCATATCAAAGCCCTTCGCCCTTTTTGCAACGGTTGAACCAATGCTACCCATTCCAACAATTCCTATTGTCTTGTGGTGGATATCATGTCCAGCTAGTAAAAGTGGGGCCCAGCTTTTCCATTTTCCCTCTTTAACAAACTCCGCTGCCTCTACAATTCTTCTTGCTGTTGCCATTAATAAGGCAAAGGTTAAATCTGCCGTCGTATCCGTTAAAACATCCGGTGTATTGCAAACGGCCACGCCGTGTTCTGAAGCTTTCTGAATATCGATATTATCATAGCCAACTGCTAGATTGGCCACAACTTTAAGATTCTCACCAATCAAAAAAATTTCCTCATCGATTTTGTCTGAAAGCATAGTCAATAAAGCATCTGCCTTTTTTGCTTCTTCAAGTAACACGGAACGGGGAACAGCGACGTCCTCTTTATCCCACATTTTTACTTCATATTTATTTCTCAATAGCTCTACTGCTTCATCAGGTAATTTTCTCGTAATAAAAATATATGGCTTCATCTGTTTCAACTTCTCCTTTTTCTTCATGCTGTAATTTCTGAGTCTTCCAATATTATTATAGGGAAAAAGAAAAAGGATGAAAAGTATCTTACCTTTGAAGCCATTCGACGCTCGGGATATTCATTCTTCTGACAGGAACCCGTGCGATACGATAAAAGTCTCTTAAAAATTCTTCATATTCACGTGATTGTTCGACACATTTCTTTAATTTTTCTTCCTGTAGATGTCGCTCTTGCTCCGATGTCGTGATATGGTATTCCTCTACACTTTCAAAGTAATGAAGCGGAAATAATAACCGCGCATACAAAAGCCTCCAAGAGAAGGATGACAACATCGAGATACTTGCATAGTCTTGAAAAAACTGGCTCACTTCCGGTTCATAGGTTTTGATATTACGGAAGTAGCAATCCCTCGTCCATTCCGCTAAATCCCTTGTCCCGTGATCAAATACCCAATCAAAGGGGTTCTTGATCAACAGCTTTTCCCCCCATGTACGTGAGGAAAAATGCTGATGACAAATGGTACCGCTATCGATTGCCGCTGGGTCATCATCCTGTTCGGTATCGCTTAAGTATTGAATCGCATTTTCAGCGAGGCCCATATAATATGGAAATGACTCGATGAACAGTCTTTCAAACTCATTTTCTGGGGCTTGAAAAAGCTTACTATTCCACACCTTCTCCATCTGATCAAGCCTTTGCTCCCAAAAGGTTTTCCACATTCCAATCCGATTGATACTGCGTACCTCAAAGGGTACCGTTCTTCCCCTTGCATGAAATTTGGCTAGTTTTCTTCCGATTTGTTTAACAGGGCGACGATCAACGTTTTTTTTGCTGAGAACGCAATATTGGCTGTTTTCCCACTTGATCACACTATTCCCATCCTGTGATTTAAGGAACTGGTACACACCTGAATCCCCAGTATCAGCTAAATGTTTAGCTAAATGATCGAGTTCCAAAAGGAAATTTTCCTCCATATTTTGAGTAGGTATTAATAAATAGATGTTTTGTTCATTTTGACAGGCCTCATAAGGTCCAATTCTAATTTCTCTAGGGGCTTGAATCCTGAATTTTTGATGTAATAAACGTTGGAGCATTTTTTGCACCACCTACCGCCTATTTAGTCCTTAGGCTCTGTTAACTTTATGTGAGCATGATACCGCCTTCTGTGTATGTGTTCACTACGACTACGCTATTCGTACCGAATAAAACCCGTTCACAACATACACAGAAGGCTATATCAACATTGAAAATAACACAGCCAATCCCTAAAATCATGTATATGTGGAAATTTGCGAAACTTGTTCTTTAGTTAGGGGATTGCCTGATGATAAATCGATCAGCTTCTGCATATTCTAAGTAAATAGAATTATTAAGCCAAGCAATAGTTATTGGAAAGGGTGGCGCAAATGTCAGAGAAAAGAAGCTTAGATATGGTAGGAGAAACGGCGAGAAAATGGCTGCAGGAAAGAGGAGTAGAAATTCAAGATATTGCAGACCTTGTTTTTTATCTTCAAGAAAAATATCACCCTAATTTACAAATGAAGGATTGCATCGATAATGTGGAGCGAGTCCTTGCAAAACGAGAGGTCCAAAACGCGATTTTAACAGGGATACAGTTGGATATGTTAACAGATAAGGGATTGCTTGAGGAGCCCTTGCAGTCCATGCTGGAAACAGATGAGAGTCTCTACGGAGTGGATGAAATCCTAGCTTTTTCAATCGTGAATGTATATGGTTCGATTGGATTTACGAATTATGGGTTTATTGACAAAATGAAGCCAGGCATACTGGAAAAATTAAATGATAAATCATCAGGTGTATGCAATACCTTTCTTGATGACATAGTCGGCGCCATCGCAGCCGCTGCCTCCAGCCGGCTTGCTCACCGTGCAGCAAATGCTGAATAAGTAAGGCGGGAGAATCTCCCGCCCTTTTGTGTTTCGCCGATATATTCCATTTTCCGCCGATATATCTCAATTTTGACCGATATCACTTATTGATCATATCTCCCACTCATCCAAAGAGTCCACTACATAGGTCGGCTGCACCTCGTATCGGGATAAGTGCTCCTTTTTTGTGACCCCTGTATGCACAAGCAACGTATCCATGCCGGCATTGATCCCCGCCATAATATCTGTATCATAGTTGTCCCCAACCATTAAGGTCTCCTCTTTGCTTGTTCCTAGCACAGCGAGTGCCTGCTCCATAATGATCGACTCCGGCTTTCCGATAAAAATCGGCTGTGTTTGGGTAGAAACGGTGATCACAGAGGTTAAGGAGCCATTTCCAGGCAGCAATCCTCTTTCCGTCGGGATCGCGATATCGCCATTGGTGGAAATGAAGGTGGCTCCATTTCGAACCGCTAGACAGCCGATTGCCAATTTTTCATAGCTAATGGAACGGTCAATCCCCACTACCACGAAGTCTGCCTGCTCTTCTGCAAAGCTCAAGCCCTTTTCTTCAATGGCAGAACGAATCCCCTCTTCACCAATCACATAGACAGAGGCATCGTTCTTAAGATTATGTATATAATTGGCCGTTGCCTGACTTGTTGTAAATACCTGTTCTTCCTCTGCTGGTATCGTAAATTTTCTCAGCTTTTCTGCCACCTGTGCGGGAGTCCGAGAGGAGTTATTTGTTACAAAAAGGTAGGGAATATTTTTTTCGTTTAATTTTTTTATAAAATCCGCCGCTTCTTCAATAAGCTCAGTTCCTCTATACATCGTTCCATCTAAATCAATTAAATAGCCTTTATATTTTTTCACCATTCATCACTCCTATGAAATAGATTGCCCCATCTTAAGAAACAAAAATACAAAAACGCCCCTACTTGAGCGTTTTCACTTAATTTCTAAATGCTGTAACAGGACCTAATTCGTTCAGCAGATACTCCCGAACCATGGGAGCAAACTTTTTTAGCATTGGATGTTGCTTAGCAAAAGCTGTGTGAATCTCCAAATGTTGAACGTCTGTATACTCCTGAACCAACTGCTTGCGATAAGGGATGATCGCCTTTAAACAAGCGCTCAATTCACCAGAGATGACCCTCTCATCTAAGAGAATATCTATAATGTCCTCATAGCTGCCAGGATCGCGCATAATGAACCCGTCAATCATCGCATTGCCAACATCCAGAATCCCTTCAATGATCGTATGACAAATTCGTTCAAGAGCTGCTTTTTCAATAGGTGTTTCCCAATTTTCCATCGTTTCAAGAAGAGAAAGCTGTTTCTCAATAAAATCCAGGATGCCATCTATTTTTTCTCTGTCAACAAAGTACATATCATCAGTTCCTTTTGCTATTTAGTTGCGGCAGCGTTTGTTCTCTAGCCCTTATTATTTCGTATACTACCACAATTGTAGCATATTTCTTATCCATCGTATATTTCCCAAACGAGACAAACCATTTTTCAAGACCATCTTTTCTTCATTTCTGTTAAGATAGAGAAGTAACTCGAGTTGAATGGAGGAAATGTTTTTGGAACGGGAACTAGCATTAGAAATTGTTCGAGTAACCGAGGCTGCTGCTCTTGCTTCTGCACAGTGGATGGGGAGAGGCAAGAAAAATGAGGCAGACGAGGCAGCAACAAACGCCATGAGAAAAATGTTTGATTCCGTTAATATGGACGGAATTGTTGTTATAGGTGAAGGAGAATTGGACGAGGCACCCATGCTTTACATCGGGGAGCGCTTAGGCACTGGAAATGGTCCTAAGGTCGATATTGCCGTCGACCCGTTAGAAGGTACCAATATCGTTGCAAAAGGGCATAACAATGCAATGGCGGTAATTGCGATTGCTGATAAAGGAACGTTGCTGCATGCTCCTGATATGTATATGGAAAAAATCGCTGTTGGAAAAAATGCTGCGGGCTTAATTAACCTCCTCGATCCTATTGAAAAAACGATTGATATCGTTGCCAAAGCAAATAATAAACGCATTCAGGATTTGACGGTTATTATTCAGGAAAGAGATCGTCATGAGGAACTGATTGACAGAATCCGTGCTAAAGGGGCTAGGGTCAAGCTATTTGGTGATGGAGATGTGGGTGCGGCTATTGCAACAGCCTTGCCTCATACTGGTGTGGATCTTTTTGTTGGCATTGGTGGAGCCCCTGAGGGTGTGATTTCGGCTGCTGCTATTAAAGCATTAGGTGGAGATATGCAGGCACGTCTCGTCCCTTATTCTCCTGAAGAAGAGAAACGTTGTCGAAAAATGGGGTTAAAGGACCCTCGACAAGTATTAATGCTGAATGATTTAGTTTCAGGTGATGATGCGATTTTTGCCGCAACGGGTGTATCAAGTGGGGAGCTTCTCAATGGGGTGCGTTTCCTCGGTGGAGATTTAGCGGAAACAGATTCCATTGTCATGCGCAGTAAAACAAAGACAGTAAGATACATAAAGGCCCATCATCATTTGGAAAGCAAGCCACATCTTATCATGAATATTTAAGGAGGGATTTTGTGTCTGAGAGGTTTTTCTTATATGATGATTTAGAGAATACAAAGACTCGCTTCGTTAGCTTCATGGGAGACAATACACGCTTTGATTTGGCTATTGTGCAATCGGATCGCCACTATGGAAAGCAAATTGTCCTCGATTTACAAGGGAGCCGCTTTGCCATCATTGGTGAGGACGATTTGAAGGAAGAGGGTTATCTGGAGTATGCCTTCCAGCTTTCTGAAGAAGATGCCGAGGAGTTAAGATCCTTTTTATATGAAATTCTTTGAGAAGGGGTGGAACCCTTCTTTTTTCTTGGACAGTCATACTTGAGCGCCCTCCGGAGAAGAAAAATCGCTACAATGGGCATCTAACCAGCAGATTGATGACCGTAAGTGCAGAAATATCCCGGCAACAGGCATCTAACCAAGAGTTTGATTACCGACAGAGCTGAATTTTCCCTGCTACGGGCATCTAACTAGCGGATTGAAGACCGTAAGTACAGAAATATCCCGGCAACAGGCATCTAACCA
>DLCS01000169.1:15868-16090 GCA_002480735.1 Bacillaceae bacterium UBA7792
CGGCAACAGGCATCTAACCAGCATTTCCCTCCCCTTTTTCCAACATTCTCGTAAACAATAAGGAAAAAAGGAGTGGTGAAGGTGAATGACGAAGAAAAGACAGACTACACAGATTTTTCAAATGTAGAGGTGCAAAAAAATTTCCTCACAGCTGAGGAATTCCCAGAAGGAGCATATGGCTCCCCGATTCATGCTAATGACCCCGTACAGAATAAGGAAACT
>DLCS01000169.1:16302-19769 GCA_002480735.1 Bacillaceae bacterium UBA7792
AACTTCACCTATGAGAACAGGAGCCTACATGAAGATCTTCCGAGACAAATGGCAGGAGCCCACCCAACTCATGATGAAAAGGGGAAGAACTCGGATCCATTTGCTGATCCATCCAAAACGGCTCAAGAAAAATAAAAGAGCTATCAGTGGTCCTTCCACTGATAGCCTTTCATTTTTCAACCTTTCTTAAAACAAAATACGAGCAGCCAAAATTACAGAATTCATAAATATACTCGGTAAAGGTGCTTATTTTCGTATCAAAGGTCGCCTTTTGATTCTTATCATGGTAGAAGCCCTTCAGCCTTAATTGTCCGTAACCCCAATCCCCCACGATATAATCATATTTATTTAAAATCTCGCTATATCTTCCTAAGAAGACCTCCTCATTAAAGCCTTCTCCTCGTTCCTCAACGATCTCATAGCAAATATTATTGACACAGATCAACTTTATCACCCCATTAGAACACTCTTTATTCATTATAACTGATTCCCCATCAATTACTAAGAGAAAAAAATGATGATTGGCTCATACTAACATTGGGAGGTGTACATCATGAAAAAAATGATTTACGCAACTTGTCTACTTAGTCTATATCTTTTGACCGCTTGCAACAATAATATGGCTGATGAAGGACTTTATCAAAAGAGTGGCAACACAATCAATGTCAACAACCAGCGCTCAGATATTTATAACGAGAAGCATCAAAGGAGTTCGACTGACTTCGGATATGTTCGTCATCAAAAAAGTCCCATTAGGGGGACAGACATGTCCATCGATCCCTCTGTCTTTGATCGGGAAAAGGTAGCAGACACCATCAGCAGGCTTTGTACGGCTCTCCCAAATGTAGATGACGTGTCAACCTTAGTAACGGATGAAGAAGTGTTGATTGTATATCATACCGAAACAGGCGATCGTGATTTCACTGCTGATCAGGTGAAGAGAACGGCCATGTCTCTTGTTCCTCGTTCCTATCATGTCTATGTAAGTGATAACACAAATCTTAGAAAAAATGTGGAGAGCTATTCAACGATGCGATCGAACAACCCGAAGCATGAGTCTGCTCTAAATAAGCTCATTAAAGAAATGAAAAAATCGCCTCAAGGTAAGAAAATGAACAATGGCGAAAATGAAAACGGTGAAACAAAAGAGGATTTAAATCGACAATAATGCCAAAAAAGAAGTTCAGCTTAAATGCCTGAACTTCTTCTTGGTTTATGCCTCTTTTGCTTTTTCATCTGCTAGCATTTGCTTGCGCTTTGTTGCTTCGTTCACCTGTTCATCCGCATGATAGGAAGAGCGTACTAAAGGACCCGCTTCACAATGACTGAAGCCTTTTTTCAAGGCGATTTCCTTAAACTCCTGGAACTCATCGGGATGATAATATTTAACGACTGGAAGATGTTTTTTTGTTGGCTGCAGGTATTGTCCAATCGTCATAATATCCACATGATTCGCTCTTAAGTCATCCATCGTCTCGAGAATTTCCTCTTTCGTTTCACCTAGTCCAATCATCAAGCTTGATTTAGTTGGAATATTAGGATTTATTTCCTTCGCACGTCGCAAGAATTCTAAGGAACGCTCATAGGTAGCCCGAGCGCGAACTCTTGGGGTCAGCCTTCTTACAGTTTCAATATTGTGGTTTAAAATATCCGGCTTCGCATTCATTAGTGCCTCTAGATTTTCATAAATCCCACCCATATCAGATGGCAATACCTCAATACTTGTAAAAGGATTTTTTCTTCTAATCGCTCGAACCGTCTCAGCAAAAACAGCTGAACCTCCATCCTTTAAATCATCACGAGCAACCGCCGTTACGACCACATGCTTAAGATTCATTTGGACAACTGAATCTGCGACTCTCTCCGGCTCCTGCCAGTCTAATTCTGTTGGTAAACCTGTCTTAACTGCACAAAATCGGCAGGCTCTTGTACAGGTATCCCCTAGAATCATAAAGGTAGCTGTCCTTCTTACAGCCCAGCATTCATGAATATTAGGACATCTTGCTTCCTCGCAAACCGTATGAAGACTGCCCGTACGCATCATCTTCTTCAAGTCCTTATAATTTTCATTCGTATTGAGCTTTATTTTCAACCACTCGGGTTTACGTAATACTTCTTGTTCCTTGCTCATGCTCTACACCATCCCTTAATGATTAGTGTCTTTCTAATATGGGATAACTCGCACAACAGCGATGTGACCTTCCTTCCCTCGCTGGTCTTGCATTTGCAAGAAAGGCTCCTCCAGGAAGTCACATCGCCTGTTTACTCAAGATTGTGTTCGTTATGCCATATAAGTTTTTTCAAAAGTATGTATCTATCCACCTATGTCACTTTATCATAATTGAAATGTCACCGACAAGCACTTGAGCCTCTCCCCTATCATTTCCAATTTTTTATATTTATGTTTTCCATAGATTGTCACAAACTAATGAATGTGAAAAATGTTTAGGGGAGGATTCATGTGCGGCATTTTCTATTATTATTATCTACCATCATTCTTTTCCTAATTTTCAAAGCCATGCCGGCCTATGCAAGCGAAGATAAGACAGATATTTACGAGCAAAGAATGACGTTGTATAAAAGGGTCGAAGCGGTCACAAATATCCCCTGGTACTATTTAGCTGCTGTCGATCAATATGAACGAAATATCCGCTCTTCACGACGTGATTTGCCTAAGGCTAAAGGAATAACGGGCATTTACTTTAAGCCTGAGGAGTGGGTCGGATTATTGAATCCAAATCTTGAAGATACGAATCCAACCTCGATCCATTTTTTCGGGGGGATTGGATTTGATGGCAACGGGGACGGTAAGGCAGATTTGGATGACGATGAGGACGTGCTGCACGCTTTTGCTCAGTATCTTCTCACCTATGGAATCGATCATGATAATATCAAAATCGGTCTCTGGGATTACTATAAAAGAGACAAATCCGTAGGCATTATTATCGATAAAGCAAAAATCTACAAGCACTTTGGCAGAATTAATCTCGATGACCATGCCTTTCCACTTCCATTAAGAAGCAATTACAGCTATCGAAATACATGGGGCGATGCAAGAGGCTGGGGTGGAAGAAGAATTCATGAGGGCACGGATATTTTTGCAGGATATGGAGTTCCTGTTAAAGCAACCTCCTACGGTATTGTGGAAATGAAAGGCTGGAACCGTTATGGAGGCTGGAGAATCGGGATCAGAGACATCAATAATAATTATCATTATTTTGCCCACTTGAGCGGGTTTGCGAAGGACCTTAAGCTTGGTCAAATTGTAGAACCAGGGATGTTAATAGGTGGTGTCGGCAGCTCTGGCTATGGGCCACCAGGAACATCAGGCAAATTCCCGCCTCATCTTCATTATGGTATCTACAAAGACAATGGTTATACAGAATGGTCCTATGATCCCTATCCACATTTACGGCTGTGGGAAAGACAGGAAAGACAGAAATCCAGAAAAAAATAAATACGTATAC
>DLCS01000222.1:0-17695 GCA_002480735.1 Bacillaceae bacterium UBA7792
GCACTTTTCTCCGTTGTTTCTAGAGATAGTCTGCATCAAATACCGTTTTGTCTAATTATTTTTTGGTCAAAAGCAACAATGTTTGAGAAAAGAGCCTATAATAAAGTCTGACAAAAATTTGTATTATTATAAAACGATGTATTTTCTTGTAACTTTTTGTAGATTAATTTGTACCATGAAATAGAAAATACAAAGGAAAAAGAAAGAGACCTCCTTTAGTAATTCAACCAACTTTTTTGAGAAAAATTTTTAACACAATTTGTGAATGTTTTCACAGTTGTTAACCCTGAAGGAAGGTGGAAAATGATCGGTTGAAAATGAAATAATTTTTACTCTTTAAACAAATTCTGAGTAGAGACGATTAGATATTTCCAAAGTTCACAATCAGATTGGAGGTAACTTATATGTTTTGGCTTCAATTTTTTATCCTGCTTGCATGTATCTTTATAGGTGCTAGGTTAGGTGGGTTAGGGTTAGGAGTTATGGGGGGAGTAGGATTAGCCATCCTCACATTTGTTTTTGGTTTAGAGCCAACATCGGCACCTATTGATGTTATGCTAATGATTTTGGCGGTTATTACTGCAGCTGGTGCCTTACAGGCTTCAGGCGGTATGGAATACCTTGTTCATATAGCAGAAAAGGCATTACGAAAAAATCCTAAATATATTACCTTTATCGCACCAATGGTTACTTATATTTTTACATTCTGTGCAGGTACGGGCCATGTGGCTTACTCCGTATTACCAGTTATTGCTGAAGTTTCTCGGGAGTCAGGTGTCCGCCCTGAAAGACCAATGTCGATTGCGGTCATTGCTTCACAGCAAGCCATTACTGCTAGCCCAATATCAGCGGCTACTGTAGCATTGCTAGCATTGTTAACGGATTTTCAAATAACTTTACTTGATATATTGATGATTTGTATTCCATCTACATTTATTGCATGTATGATTGCAGCATTTGTAGTTAGTAAAATGGGTAAGGAGCTTCCAAACGATCCAATTTATTTGAAAAGGTTAGAAGAAGGTCTTGCACCAATTAAAAAAGATAAAAAAGCATATGAAGCAACCACTGCTTCAAAACTATCGGTTTCATTGTTCCTCTTAGCTGCGATATTAGTAGTACTTCTTGGTTCATTTGAACAATTACGCCCAAGCTGGGTGGTCGATGGAGTAGTTACTCGAATGTCAATGCCAGTAGCAATTGAAATTGTTATGTTGACAATCTCCGCTCTTATCATTATTTTCTGTAAGCCTAAAGTGGATGAAATTGTTTCAGGAAGTGTGTTTAAAGCAGGTGCAGCAGCAGTTGTAGCTATTTTTGGGATAGCTTGGATGGGTGACACCTTCTTTAAAGGAAATGCTGAATTTATTAATGGTTCAATTGCAGATCTTGTTACTGCAGCACCATGGTTATTCGCAGTTGCTTTATTTGCTCTATCCATTCTTCTTTATAGCCAGGCAGCAACCGTTAGAACCCTTGTGCCTTTAGGGATAACATTAGGAATTAATCCTGCTTTATTAATTGCAATGTTTCCAGCAGTAAATGGTTACTTCTTTATTCCTAACTATCCAACTGTTGTTGCAGCGATAAACTTTGACCGAACAGGAACAACTCGTATTGGGAAATATATTTTAAATCATAGCTTTATGGTACCAGGACTAATTGCTACCGTTGGTGCCATTGGAATTGGTATACTATTAAGTTCTATCTTATTATAAGTGTTGAACTGCAACAATTAACTATCTTGCATGCTTAAAGTAAGCTAACCAACAATATAGTACCACTAGTAATTCCAAACATGATATTATAATAAAAATTTTAGCCCTTTCTATCCAAAGTGGATGACAGGGCTTTTTCAAGTTAAAAATGCAATAGTATTTGTGAATAATTTCACAAATACTATTGCAAAAGTTTATCTTTTTTTAATTTGCTCCATTAGTTTTCTTTGGCTTCTTTTGCTTCTAAATAAAAGACTTCAATGAATTTTTTAACATTTAATCTGGATGGAACATTGTGAGTCTTTTTTCCATCTAGTTCTAGCATTTTCATTCTTACCTGAGTAAAATCAAAGAATTTCGATGCATACTTTTCAAAAATAGGGTTTCCATAGTCCGTTAATCCAATGGAAGCTAGATTATTTAAAGCTTGATGAATGGCTCTTCGTACTCTTTGCTCACTTGCTTTTGCTTCCTTATTAATACAGTTTTTGTTATTAGAGGAACTACAGTGTTCTAAGGCTACTTGCTCAAAAAGCTGTTTAAGAGAAGGAAATTGGAACTTATCTTTACAGTTAACTTCTAATTTAAATAAGTATTCAATAATATTTAATAAATCATAATACCCACTTTCACCAACAATTCCTAGTTCCATTAGGATCGTATTTCCGCTATGGACAATTCCAGATGTATGAACTTCATGCTTAATGACGGATGTCATATTAGACTCAATTGGTTTTTCCATTATGCTGCTGTGATGAAAATTTGTCAAAGAAATTAATGATTGCTGGATATTTTCAATGGATTTTTCTTGTAAATAGTGCTTTATTTCATTTTGAATGACACTAACAACTTCGTATTTATTAATTGGTTTTGTAATAAAATGGTCAATTCCAAGTAAATATGCCTCTGCAACCGTATCCTTCTGATCAATCTGAGAGATCATAATGATTTTTCCTTTAAAATGGGGAGTAATGGCTCTAATCGTTTCTAAACCATCCCTTTCCTTCATTAATAAATCAATGAGCAGGATGTCAATATTTTTGTTATATAATAGCTCACAATCAACGTCGATTCCATCTTCTGCTTCTCCTTCAACGGTGCCCAACTCTTCGGAAATAATGATTTCTGATAACATAGCTCTAACTGCAAGGGAATCATCTACAATAAAAAATCTCATTTTTTATCACCCCGTACTATTTATAGTATTTATCGGTAGTTGAATTAAAAAAGTCGTTTGCTTCTGTTTTTGATTAGAAGTAAGATTAATCTTCCCATTTAAGCCTTCGATCACTTCTTTTATATGTGAGAGTCCTATTCCGTTAGATGCAATTCCTGACAAATCATATTTAGTTGTATAACCAGGCTCAAATACGAGTGTTAGTTTATTCTCCGGAATTCCTGGTCCGTTGTCTTGAACCTTAAAAATTACATTTTGCTCGTCCTTTTCTACTAAAATAGTAACAGTTCCACTTTCTTGAATGGCTTCTATGGAATTAGTAATTAGGTTATTAATAAGGGAGAGAACAATAAAACAATTATAAGGCGGATGTTCTCCTAAAATATTTATCTCAAAATGTATATCCTTTTCTAGCATTTTTGCATACCGGCGATTACATTGGATGGCTACTTCAATAATTTCTTCGATTGTTAGCAAATCAGTTGATAGTTTTTTTACTTTAAGCCTCGACAAACCAGAGTAGATCCTTTGATGATCTTTTTTTATTTCGTGAATTTCTCCGGCAATATTAAGGGCTGTTTTTGCGTATTGATTATTTTCTTTTGCGAGATTGCGGTATAGATCATAGCAGGCTTTCGTAGTATTTTCAGCGTTTTTCATCGACTTCTTTAACTGCACCATCTCTACAAATAAATCAGAAACTAGAACCAGCATTTCTTCATTTCTATTTCTCTGAAATGCCTCTGTAATATTTGCTTCCCGTAAGAGAAAGAAATTAAAGAACCCTAAAACAAAAAAGCTGCGAACAAAACTTATAAGAAATATAATTAAGAAATTATTTAAGGAAATCCATTCTGTGGAAAAATAATGTCTAATTGATACCTCAGTTACACTAGCGATATTCTCAATCATCATTCCAATAAAAACAATAAATACGGGCTTGTTATAGAATTTTTTTGTTTTAAAAAGATAGAAAAATAAACCGTATACAAAATAATAAAAGAACACAGGTAAATGATAAAAAAATTCCTCAATCAAATTAACTTGTCCTGGTCCTAAAACAGGTAGGAATGTACGAAAAATAACAACAGATAACCCAACAATAAAACCCGCTTGTAAAGGTTTTATTTTTTTGTAGAAAGAAAACCCTACGCTAGGCGTAGGGTTCTGGAAAGCTTATAGCGATGTATTAAAAAAATCCCAACCTGGTGTTAAAATAAATTTTGGTTCGCCAACCAAATTTATGCACCAAGGAGGGACCTTATATGTCTTCCGACGTAAACAGTTTAGCACATAGTAAATGGAATTGTAAGTATCACATAGTATTTGCACCAAAATATAGAAGACAAATCATCTATGGGAAGATAAAACAGGATATCGGACAAATACTGAGACAATTGTGTGAAAGAAAAGGTGTAGAAATAATTGAAGCTACAGCGTGTAAAGATCATATTCATATGTTAGTAAGTATTCCGCCTAAAATAAGTGTCTCATCTTTTGTAGGATATTTAAAAGGTAAAAGTAGTCTGATGATATTTGATCGGCATGCACATTTGAAATACCGATATGGAAACAGAAAATTTTGGTGTAAAGGTTTTTATGTGGATACAGTAGGAAGAAATAAGAAAGTAATTGAAGAATACATTCGAAATCAAATACAAGATGATATTGTCGCAGATCAACTTAGTATGGAAGAATTTATTGATCCGTTCACTGGTCAAGAAGTAAAGAGAAAAAATAAAAAAAATAGGAGAAACCCTTTAGGGTTAGCCGGAAAAGTAGTGCGGTTGGCGAACTTTCAGAGCCCTTTGAAGGGCTGGCCAGTAACGAAGGCTTTCAGCCGTAGAACAAACCACCCGTTTTTACGGGTGGTTATGATTATGAGCAAAAGAGAATAATAAAAAGCAAAAACTTTTTACTGCTGTTTATGCGTCTCTTATGTGTATATAAATTAATAGCATTAAAGGAGCCTTTTTGCGACATGGGAAAGAATGATAGATTTAATCATGATGAATTATTTACAAGCTTTATTAGGGAGAACAAAGAGAACTTTTATCGGCTAGCCTACAGCTATGTAAAAAATTCTGAAGATGCTTTAGATATCTTACAAGACGCGATTCATAAAGCGATCGTCTCAATTGATTCTCTTCAGGATATAAAGACGCTTAAAAGCTGGTTTTATAGAATAGTGGTCAATACTTCCTTAGATTTTCTTAGGAAACATAAACGAGTCAGTATTGTAGATGCGGAAACAATGGAATATATCAGTTCAGGCAGTGAAGACCATTATGAAAATATTGATTTAGAGAGGGCTTTGGATCAATTAACGCCTGAATACAAGAGCATTATTGTTTTACGCTTTTTTGAGGATTTGAAAATAGAAGAAGTAGCAGATGTTCTCAATGAAAATGTGAATACGATAAAAACACGATTGTATAAAGCCTTAAAGCTATTACGAGTTGAATTGAACGATGAAATTATTAAGGGGGCAAACTAGAATGGACAAAAAATTAGACCAGCTTAAAACGGAGTATAAAAATATTCAAATTCCAGATGAATTGGATCTCATTGTCGAGAGGGCATTATTAAAGGGAAAGAAGAAAAAGAAAAACGGTTATAAGTGGGTGGCTGGAACGGCTGCAGCTGCTGTTCTTTTTATCGGAGGTTTGAATATTAGCCCAGCAATGGCCAGCACTTTAGCAGATATGCCTGTTGTTGGGAGTATAGTAAAAGTATTAACCTTTACAGAATATAAAGTGGATAAAGACAAATATCAAGCAGATATAAAAGTACCGGCAGTATCAGATCTAAAGAATGGAGATTTGGCTCAAAGTTTGAATGAAAGATATTTAAAAGAAGGAAAAGAATTATATGATGAATTCATGGCTGATATGAAGGAGTTAGAGGATGATGGCGGCGGTCATCTTGGGGTTGACAGTGGCTATGAGGTAAAAACAGATAATGATCAGCTCTTATCAATTGGTAGATATGTTGTAAATACAGTTGGTTCATCTTCAACAACCATGACATACGATACAATCGATAAGAAAAATCAAATCCTATTAAGCTTACCAATGTTATTTAAAGATGATAGCTATGTGAAAACAATTAGTGAGAATATTAAAGAACAAATGCGTGAACAAATGAAGGCGGATGAGAATAAAATCTATTGGGTATCTAATGCTGGTCTAGAAGACGAAGAGCTTACTGAGCTTTTCGAAACTATTAACAAAGAGCAAAACTTCTATATTAATAATGAAGGAAAATTAGTCATATCCTTCGATAAGTACGAGGTGGCTCCTGGATATATGGGAGTTGTTGAGTTTATCATTCCGACGGAAATAATTTCGGACATTTTAGTAAGCGATGAGTATATTCATTAATGGGAAAACCGAACGGTGTCATTCCGTTCGGTTTTTTACGCACTAATTCTTTTAACTGTCCATCCCAGAAAGACAAAACCTCCATTCTGTCCACGGGCGGTACCAGGTACCAAATTAGTCACAGAAGATGAATGGCTTTTTATATAAGTTAGGCTGGGGACAAGCCCCGGCCTGTTTCATTGATTTTGATATTGGAAATGAACAATAAATATACTGATAAGAATATAATGAGACCAAAATTCTCGATGGCAATATTAGCACCTTACATATTTGCGTTTGAAACCAAGTCTTCCCTTATCAATCTCTTTTTGAATACTCTCGTAGGCGTTGAGCATACTGCTTTTTTTCTTGTCCCGTTTGACTTCTACGATACCTACTTCTTTTGCGGTCTCGACTGCCTTTTCATGTCCTGGCAAATATGAAATCCCCACAGTGTAGAGGAAATTATTCATAGCGGATTTTGTTCGTTCTGGTGAATTATGAATCGTATTTTTGACCAAATCAAGCATATCAGAAATCTTGCTTTCGGAAAATTCGTGGTCTTTGCGATTTCCTAGAAGCCAGCAGTAGCAGCTCCAGCCTGCTGACATTCTCAGCTCGTCACCACTTGCAATCCATTTATCTGCAATGTCTTGAGCAATATCGGATTCTGACAAAGTGACCGCTACTACATAATCGGACAGCATATAAAAATACGCTCCATCTATCCAACGGTCATAATCCGATTCAGTCATCGCCTTTGGGTCAGCAATAATTCCTGCAAAGTACATAGCATCGTAGTTCCCTGTGGCATAAAGCTCTTCAGCTAAAGGTTGATTTATTTTTATTTGCTTGGCAATGGGTTTCATCGCTCCTGTAGCCACTCCAAAAAGTGGCTCGTGGGCACCATTCGATATGTACATTTTTTTCGTTCGTTCCTTGCCTAATGCCTCAAGCTCCTGCATAACGGTTTCGAAATCCATAGTTTTGTCCATCCTTCCTTTTCAAGCTTTCTATACTTATCATTTTACCATTATTCTTAATCAAGTATTTATGAAGAAACTCAAGTACCGGACCCATCCTTGGAAAGACTAAAGAGTAGTATAATTGTTGAATTGAATTTATAATAAAAAATATCTAATAGAAAGAGGTAGGGAAGAGTGTATGAGTGATCAAATTAAAGTAGGAATTGTAGGCTATGGCAACCTTGGTAGAGGGACGATTGAAGCGATTAAGAAATGTTCGGATATGAAGCTTGTGGCTATTTTTACAAGAAGGGCACCTGAGAGCCTTTCCATAAATGAACCAAATGTCGAGGTTTTACATATTTCAAGTGCAGAGGAATATAAGGACAAAATTGATGTAATGATTTTATGTGGAGGTTCAGCAACGGATTTACCAGAGCAGGGACCATATTTTGCTAGAATGTTTAATACAATCGATAGCTATGATACCCATGCAAAAATCCCTGAATATTTTGGTATGGTTGATGAAGCGGCTAAAGTAAGTGGAAAGACAAGTATTATTTCTGTTGGCTGGGACCCAGGCTTATTCTCTGTGAACCGTCTAATGGCTGAAGCGATTTTACCGAGTGGTGAAACTTATACTTTCTGGGGCAAAGGACTGAGCCAAGGACACTCTGATGCGATTCGTAGAGTAGAGGGTGTAGCAGGTGGTGTACAGTATACAGTACCGATTGAGGAAGCAGTGGAAAGGGTCAAGAGTGGAGAAAATCCAGAATTAACTACCGGCGAAAAACACCGCCGAGTTTGTTATGTTGTTGCAAAAGAAGGTGCTGATCGAGCAAAGATTGAACAGGATATCAAAACCATGCCTAATTACTTTGCTGATTATGAAACGGAAGTCAACTTTATCACTGCTGAAGAATTAAAAGAAAATCACTCAAAATTACCACATGGAGGCTTTGTCATTCGGAGCGGAAAATCCGGTGAGGAAAATAAACAAATAATTGAATACTCACTTAACCTAGACAGCAATCCGGAATTTACGGCTAGTGTGCTAGTAGCCTATGCAAGAGCAGCTTATCGTTTGAATAAAGAAGGACAAGCTGGTGCAAAAACTGTTTTTGATGTTGCTCCTGGTTATTTGTCTCCAAGATCGGCGGAAGATTTGAGAAGAGACCTATTATAAAGGCTCTTTTCTCAAACATTGTTGCTTATGAGCAATCAATAATTAGACAAAGTGATGTTTGCTGCAGTCTATCTGCGGAAACAACGGAGAAAAGTGCTGCTCAATCTATGCGTATCGCATGCCTAGTAGAAAAAAGAATGGCCGGTTTTAAGGTCATTCCAGAACCACAATCCGTGCGAAGACAACCATTATAAAAGAGGTTCCTACTCCCTGTGCGTTTATGATTTACTGCACTGGGGGTAGGAACCTTTTGCTTCGGGTTAGCCATGATGACATTGACTCAAATATTAGATAATTCTTTTCTATTAAGTATCAGTTGCAGCACTAATACTCCAAGAATCTGCATGATCACTTTTACAAGTACTTGACCCAAAATCGCCATCCAAATTACGTTCCATGGCAATATATTGGCACCGATTGGAGACAACCCAACCACGACAAAAATCGCTGAATCTAAAAATCCACCAATAATTCCGCTGTACAATACGCGTAAGTTCATCGGTAAATTTAACCTTGTGTAAATCTCTGTATCGGTCGTTTCTGAAACAGCGAAGCTTAACGCACTCGCAAACACAATCCACAATGTATCCCCAAGAAGATAGCTAGAGATGGCGGAAAGAATTAAGGCGAGAAGAATAAAAAGATACGTCTTCGTTCTTCCATATTTATTTTGAACAAGATCTCGAAGAATAAATGTTGCTCCGATCAGAAAGGAACCCATCGGAATGATAAAAATACCAACTTCGAGTGGTGCGAATTTGGCAGTAACCACATTTGCCAATACAATAGCAAGTAAATAAATTACTATTCTCATAAACATTCACCTCTCATCGATTATCAATTTTTTCAGGATATAAATCATGATTCATCAATCGATATTCAGCCATTTTTTCATACTTTGTACCAGGTCGTCCGTAGTTTGTATAAGGGTCAATAGAAATTCCACCTCTAGGTGTGAACTTGCCCCACACCTCAATATATTTCGGATCCATAAGCTCGATTAAATCATTCATAATAATATTCATGCAATCCTCATGAAAATCGCCATGATTGCGGAAACTAAATAAATATAGCTTTAAAGATTTACTTTCAACCATCTTTTGATCAGGAATATAGCTAATATATATCGTTGCAAAATCCGGTTGACCCGTTTTTGGACAAAGACTAGTAAACTCTGGACAATTAAATTTCACGAAATAATCTCGATTTGGATGCTTGTTATCAAATGCCTCCAAAATTTCAGGGGAATACTCAAACAAATATTTTGTTCCTTGATTTCCTAGTAATGTAATATCCTCTAACTCATGGTCTTTTCGTCCTTGCATAAAAAAATCCTCCCTATTTGTCCCGATTGGAATAGAGAGGTTAGCAGAATGAAATCAATAAAAAAAGCCATATCGATTTGCGGATATGGTTTGCACCATAGTTTTTTATAGAGGGTTTCTGCTATGAACCTCTACCGTTCAAACGGGTTTCTTATTTAATTGATAAAGATACTATATAGGAAAGACAAAGGGAGTGTCAATAGAAATTTCCTTTCTTCAATAATAAGGAAAATAAGAAACCTTAAATTTTATGCATTTTTTTGTCTTCTAATACGTTATAGTAAGACATAGAAATAGGACAAAACGTTTGAAAATGCATGAAAAAGGGGCACCTAAATGAAACATACATATAGCCTTTTAGAGAAGATTCTATTTTTGTCTACCGGGGTGAATAAGGAGAGGCTGAGAAATGAATTACGGGGAAAGACGATATTTATAACTGGTGCAAGCTCGGGAATTGGGGAAGAAATAGCTTATTTTCTGGCTGATTTTCATGTACATTTGATTCTTGTCGCTAGAAGAGAGGAAAAGCTTTTATTCTTGAAGAAGGAAATCGAAAAAAAAGCAGCCAAAGTCAGCATCTATCGTGCAGACCTTCGTAACGAGGCGGAAATGGAAGCCCTTCTTACCTTTATTCATCAGCTCCCTAAGGGGCTGGATGTCGTCGTTAGTAACGCAGGAAAATCCATTAGAAGACCAATTAAGGATTCATTAGACCGCTATCACGATTTCTCGCGAACGATGGCGATTAATTATTTCGCGCCTGTTCAATTGTTATTGTCCGTCATTCCGCTCCTACAAAAAAATCAAGGGCAGATTATCAATGTTTCTACGATCAATGCTATGCTTTATCCATTTCCCTATTGGGCTGCCTATCAGTCATCTAAATCTGCTTTTGATATTTGGTTTCGCTCTGCGGCTCCCGAATTAAATGCGCTGGGTATAGCAACAACTTCTATCTATCTACCATTAGTGAAAACTCCAATGATCCTTCCAACAGAAGCTTATAGTAAAATGCCTGCCATGTGTCCGACCCACGTTGCAAAAATTATTTGCAAATCCATGTATACAAAAAGGAAAAAATACAGGCTATGGTGGTTGCCATTTGGACAGTTCGGCTCCTTGGTTTTTGGAGGATTACTCGAACAATTCATCCTATCTATGGTTAGAAAAAAGGGGAATTAAGATGAAGATATTAAAATTCATTTATGTCTTATATAAGCTTCGGTTATTTTCTCCAGTAGGATTATATCGATTAATCGTAGCCATTCATAAATATGGAATGAATACGATGGCTCTTCTCAAACTAGCAGAGAGGTTCGGAAATAAAGAGGCATTAGTGGATGATCATGAAACAATAAGCTTTCAAGAGTTATTTAACCAATCAGAAAGGCTCTCTATAATTTTATTGGAGAAATACGAGCTTGGAAGCGGACAGAAGGTAGGTTTTTTGTGTAGAAACCATGCTTCCATGATCAAGTCCATTTTTGCCGTTTCACGTGTTGGAGCAGATATCTATTTTCTTAATACGGAAATGAGCAAAAGTCAGCTTCAATTATTAATAGAGGAACATAATTTTGACCTTCTTATCTATGATGAGGAGTTTCATTCACTTATTGAAATGGCAGATGACACTAAGGAAAAGCTGTTGAGTTATCATGGTATTTTTCCCGCCATAAACAACCTTCTTGCAACCTCTGTGAGCAGCCAGAAACTCAAAAGAGACTCAACCAGTAAAATTATGCTACTTACAAGTGGTACCACTGGAAAATCAAAGGAGGTCCCGCATAAACCATCGATCTTTAATTATTTGAATCCATTCTTAAGCATGCTAACTCGTTTAAAGCTATTAAACTATCAATCTGCTTATATTGCGACCCCTCTTTATCATGGCTATGGAGTTGCTGTCCTATTTTTATTTATCGCTTTAGGGAAAAAGGTCGTGATCAGTCAAGGCTTTGAAGCTAAGAAAGCATGTCGTCTCATTCGTAATCATCAGATTGAAGTAGTCACTGCCGTTCCTTTGATGGTCGATAAGATGTTGAAATACAATCCTGATGACCTGAAATCTCTATCCTGCATTGCTTCAGGAGGAGCGGAACTAAATCCAAAATTGACCAACGATGTTCTTGGAAAACTGGGGGATGTCCTCTACAATTTATACGGGACTTCAGAAACAGGTCTCAATATTATCGCAACACCAAAGGATTTAAAGTATTCATCAAAAACAGTGGGCAAAAAAATACACGGTGTCCCGCTAAAAATACTGGATTCCAATAAGAAAGAAGTAGAGGCTGGGACAGTCGGGCAATTTTGTGTTAAAAAGCCTTGGTCTATGCGAAACAAAGAATCTTCCTGGATCGAAACAGGTGATTTAGGATACCAGGATCATAAAGGCTACTATTTTTTATGCGGGCGCTCGGACGATATGATTGTCTCTGCTGGTGAAAATGTGTTTCCACTGGAACTAGAGCACATCCTCATCAATCACCCTAGTGTCGAAGATGTTGCGGTCATTGGAATTAATGATGAGCAGTTTGGACAAAGATTGCGGGCCTTTGTTCAGCCTTATGCGACTGCGAAAGTTTCAGAGGATGAGCTTTTTGATTGGCTGCGTCCAAGGGCTGCTAGGTTTCAAGTGCCCAAAAACATCATTATTGTAGACAAAATCCCCTATACCCCTTTAGGCAAGCTTGATCGGAAACAGCTGGCAGCAGAAGGCTCTTGGAATAAAATACATAATATAAAATAACAAATAAGAAGATTATGAATAGTCATTCACTTTATGCTAAAATTTAGATATATAGGATTATTTGAAGAGTCGGGGGATATATGTATGCTTTTTAAGAAAAATTTCGAGCAAGGTAAGGTGAATGGGGTCGACTTTGGGAATGGCACGGTATCGTTTCGAGCGGTAAAATTAAATGTTTATTGCTTTTTTTTAGATGGGGTATTAATTGATACGGCGGCACAATCATTGGAAAAGGAGTTTAAGCCCTTTTTTGAGGGGTTAGATATAGAACAAGTTGTCATCACTCATTTTCATGAAGATCATACAGGATGTGCGGAATTTTTACAGAGCCAGCAGCAATTACCCATTTTCATGAATGATTTAATGATTGATTATTGCAGTAGAAAGGCGGATTATCCGTTATATCGTAAATTGTTTTGGGGAAAGCGGAGACCCTTTCAGGCAACGCCCATCGAGACGACCTTTCAATCCAGAAATGCAACTTGGGATGTAATTAACACACCTGGACATGCTAAGGATCATTTGGCATTTCTGAATCGGGAAACCGGGCAGTTATTTTCCGGGGATTTGTATTGCCAAGAGAAGACAAAGGTTGTTTTGCGTGAGGAGAGCGTGCCAACGATCATCGAGTCATTGAAGAGGGTTTTGACCTATGAATTTGACGATGTCTTTTGCTGTCATGCTGGCTATTTGAAGGAAGGCAGATTAGCTCTACAGAGAAAATTAGATTATTTGTTGGAGCTGCAAGGCCGTATAATAGAACTTCATGAAAAAGGGATGGCGGAGAACGAGATTAAAGCCACCTTGTTTTCTAAAAAGTATCCCATTGTCTTTTTTTCATCAGGAGAGTGGGATTCCATACATATCATAAATTCTGTTCTTGAAGATCGTTAATTATAGAATAATGTATGGGAAACAACGGAAGCTAAAGTAGAAAGGCTTCATTGTAGCTTCTAGTACTACACATACATTGTTTTTAGGGTGTGGTAAATTTGTATTATATAATACTCGGTTTGGGAGCTGTATCCATTCTATTTTCAGTAACTGAAAAGTCCCCAATTCACTTGGATACTGCTTAGGATTGAATTCTAAATCAGAGTGACTACTACCTTATTGTTAAGGTAGTTTTTTTGTCTAAAAAAACCCATTCTTGTCCAAACATATTCGGTCCATTGTTCCAATATTATAGGTATTAAAAAGTAATTGTAAGAATGGAGAGGGATGACCTATGGCGAGAGTGGGAAAAGATGATTTTGTTAATAGTTTTGTTCCACATCATAATCATGGTTCTGTGGATTATACATCAATGGAATCGGGGCATGTTCATCAATGCTTAGATGTGACCTCACCACCGATTCCAACTCAGGATGGCGGCCATATACATTATACGGAAGGGTATGTGGTCTTTGAAAACGGGCACACCCATCGTTATCAAGCTTATTCAGGCCCCGCTATCCCAGTTGGCGATGGAATGCATGTCCACTATTATGATTTTTACACGACAGAGGATGACGGTCATAGACACCATGTTAAAGGTGTTGACCAGCCAGCCCCAGGCAATAAATAAAAGATCATCAATAAACCAATCTGCATTTTGTCAGATTGGTTATTTTAATGGGTTTTCCTCAAGCTATGTTAGTAATGTGGATAATATGTGAAAAAACTGTGGATAACTTATCTATTGAATAGATTAACTGATATTAAGAAGATAGGTGTAAATATTTCCAAATTTTTACCGATAAAAAGGATAAATAGAATTCTCTCGATCACAAGGAGAGGAGGGAATGTTGTTATAAAGGATAGATTTTCATACCTTTGTTTTACATCAACTATTATAACAATGTAGTGCTTATATGAAGATGAATCATAATATTTCGGCAATGACAGCTTATCGTCATTATCAAAAGGCCATATCAGCGCAAGCGAAAGCGATGGAGCGCTTGTCCACAGGGCTGCGGATCAATCGTGCAGCTGATGACCCGGCCGGGCTTGCCATTTCTGAAAAAATGAGAGCGCAAATTCGCGGACTTAAGCAAGCCTCACGAAATGCACAGGATGCGATTTCCCTCGTTCAAACTGGAGAAGGAGCACTCAATGAAATCCATGCGATTCTACAGCGGATGCGTGAGCTTGCTGTTCAAGCAGCCAATGATACCAATACCGAAGCAGAACGAGATGCTATTCAAAAAGAAATAGACCAGCTCACTGAAGCAATCACAGATATTGGAAATAATACGGAATTTAATACAATGAAGCTCCTAAATGGCTCGAAAACGAAGTTCTCGATTCAGGTCGGGGCGAACGCTGGGCAAACAATGACGATTGAGATGGCCGATATGCGGGCTGAGGCGATAGGGATTACAGGCTCAGGGAGTGGATTTACTAGTAAAGGCACACTCGATATGTCCACCCACGAATCAGCCAGCTCTGCCATTGATATTTTAGATGAAGCGGTTAATAAGGTTTCTTCTCAGCGCTCCCTCCTTGGGGCTTATCATAATCGCTTGGAGCATACGATTAGCAACCTCGATAATAGTGCGGAAAACTTAACAGCTGCTGAATCTCGCATTCGTGATGCTGATATTGCTCAAGAAATGATGGAATATACGAAGCAATCCATTCTTGCTCAGGTTGCATTGGCGATGATGGCGCAAGCTAACAAACAGCAGCAAATGATACTGCAGCTTTTGAAAATAGATTAATCGAGATAGACAGGTAGTGAGAATAAACAAAAATAGGGCAGCCATTGTGCTACCCTGTTTGCGTTTCTTGAAAAAAATCAGTAAATTAAATTCTATCTTTAAAGCCTTGTTTGCAGCTTTGTTTACACTCTTAGAATGAGATAATCTCCAGATTTCAGTTGAACGACATCTGCCTTAAGTGCTTTTGCAATATCTTCGGTTAACGATTCGGCCTCTTCTTCATTCTTTGCTAGAAGGGAAAGCTGTTTTCCGCCTAACAATCTTTCTTTATTTGTTGTAATGAACGCTAAAATATCATAGTTTGGCTTCTGTGTGGACTCCCTTCCCATCCTAATCCCTCCCCATTAAATTGGTATTCATCACCTTGTCGCTTTTCTTTACGCTTTCAAGCAATGGTGTATTTTGGATCGTGCTAAGAAGTTTGTTGATATCATGAATGATGGGGACTAGGGCAACGATGATTCGTCCCTGTTCAAAATCCTTTCTGGTAAAATGGTATCTTTTCACCCCAATGGACCTTGTAGATTCAAACAGTATTGCCTGCCGTTGTCCATAATTGTCTAATGTAATGCGAAAATGCTCCTCTTTTGGATGAATGACCACTGCCAGACCTTCATTTTCAAATAAATTTCGAGCATTTTCAGTTCCAAGCTGATTGGTTATATAGAGACCATCTACATAGAGCTCAGAACCTCTTATTTCTAACTTTCCTTCTCTGACATTGGCAATATCGCCTACTGTTTTTCCTTTAGAGAAGCGCATTAAGACATAGAGCACAATGAAACCAACAACGGCTCCGCTAATGATATTGATCCAGATCGATTTTGAATCAATTAATTGAATGGTTAATGCCGATGACAATGAGACAACTAGAGCAAAATAATTTCTCGCCTCAAATGTTTTAGCAATCCCATCAATATACGCATCCCCACGATAAGCAAATTCCGTGTTTTCAAGATCTTTAAGACTTTCACGCTCTGTTTTGCGAACATCCCGAAATTGCTGAATAGCAATAGTCAGGAAAGTAACTGCTATAAAATTTTTTGTCATTAATGCTGGAATAGCAACAGCTCCTAGTGCAGCAGCAACAAAACCAGCAATCAGATGTATTAAATATCCATTTGGATAGCTTGGATATTGGCGATAATCCTCTTTTAGAGTTAACAAACGACTAATTGTTCCAACTGTGATGGAGGTTACGATTAATACAATATGATCGGTTGAAATAACTCCATTCAAAAAAGCCTCACCCCTTTAGCAAGCATTATCTCCCTTTTGCTAAAAGGATAGACTTTATTAAGCATTTTTCTTAGAATCTAAAAATCCTCTTTATTTCAGCGCTAAGCCCTTCATAAATGAAGGATTGAGCGGCTTCATCAGCTTTATAAGTGGCATGTTTACTTATGTTATGGTCTTCAAAGAGATACACGGTCACCTCTTTATTGTCCGGGTTTACGATCCAGTACTCTTTCACTCCGCAGGACAAATAAAGATCAAGCTTCTTAATCATATCCTTTCGTTTTGTACTATTTGAAAGTACCTCTACCACAAGGGATGGAACTCCCTTATAGTAATCATCCTCATTCAGGTTCTCTTTTAAATCGCAAATAATCATGAGATCGGGCTGAACAACATTAATGTTTTCTTCTGATCTTCTTAGTTCAATGTCATAGGGAGCTACCATTGGTCTCCATTCTTTTCCTTGGAAGAAATTATAAAAAATCCCAAATAGCTCTGTTACTGCAATTTGATGAGCTGTTCGTGGAGAGGCAAGCAAATAGATTTCTCCATCAATATACTCATATCTTTCCTCAGATTCCTGCTGTAATTTGAGAAACTCTTCAAAGGTTGCCTTTTTGTCACCGTAGCCGTATCCCACTGAGTTTTCACAGATTTTATCTACTTCTGATGCTTCTTTAATTGCTGTCTATTGCTATTTAAAATTAAGCAGTAGAAAAGGGACAGGAAAACCTGTCCCAATCTTATATCCCCCTCTTTTTTCCGATTAAGAAAGTGACCTGGGCAACGGTGATGGGGAGGGAGGATTTTTTTCGATAGGCTAGATACTTTGGCTCCCATGTAACATCAAACTTTTCCTTGAATTTTCGTAAGCCCTGAAAGTGAAAGAAAACATGGCCGTGCAGAAAAATTTGTGCGGCAATTTTTTCACTAAAGAAGGAGTATTTTGAAACTCCGACATTTGAAAGGGGGGCCATCCCTAGATTAAACTGAGAATATCCTTGTTCCTTCGCCCACTCAAAGAGTGAAAGAAACATATAGTCCATCGTTCCCGAAGGGGCATCTGGTTTGAATCGCATTAAATCAACAGAGATGGTTCCCTTTTTATCATATACTGGCATGATGTTGGCAAAAGCAAAAATTTCGGAAGAAGGTCCCTTTAAAACTCCTATTTCCGTTCGGTTTAGATACCTCTCATCAAAAAAACCTAGAGAAAATCCTTTCTCACGTCTGCCTTCCAACCATTCATTGGACACTTTTCGCATCTCA
>DLCS01000222.1:17862-24811 GCA_002480735.1 Bacillaceae bacterium UBA7792
CATCAAACTGTTCATTGCGATAGGGGGGCTGTAGAATTTCAAAATGATAATTTTCTCGTTCGAATTTATTCTTTACTGCCCGTAAGCTCTTCATCTTCTTTCCTGAAAGCGAAAAATGATTCAAATTCAAATACGCCTCCTCACCCAGCTTGAAAAAATCATAACCGTGTTCGTGAAGAGTGGAGAGCATAGGATCGTTAATTTCGTAAAATACTGGGGTAAATCCGTAAAGGTCAGCCGTATGCATTAATTCCTCAATTGCGGCTGGAAACAATGATTTTTCCCCAATTGGATTACCAAGAACGACCAGCTTGTCCGCATATATTTGGTATTGGAAAAGTACATTTTTTTCACCATTCCAAAAGATATATTTGTCATTAAGAAAGATTAAATGGGTCAGTACGTTTCCTTCATATTTGTGAATATGCTCCAGAATTTCCATCTCATGGTTTAAGGCTGATTCTAACGGGAGTTTTCTTGAACGGCTGAAAACGATTCCTATCAAGAAAATAAGAACAGTAATGAATAGTCCAATAAGCGCACTATAAAAGAGATCCTTATAATCTGTGATAATGTAGGGTATAAATTTCTTCGGGATGTTGATTTTGGATAACGGGAGATTTGCATAGCCAATCACCACAAACATGATCGTGATGAAAAGAATCAAACATATATCAAACAGCGTTCTCCCCCATGTGAGCACATAGCTTTCTCGATAAAAACGCGCTTTTGAGCTACGTAGTAACAACGCAACAATAAACAAGAAAATAGCCTCTTCATAATCAAGTCCTTTAAAAAGTGAAAAAAGGGCTGCTAACGCTAGCACCACCAGGGTAATATGGTAAATGGATTTCACTTTGTATTGAATTCCTCTTGATAATCCGAGGAGCATAAAGCCAGTTGCTACAGAGAATTGGTGAGATAAGCTCATAATGGGTAATGAGAATATTTCTGCAGCAATCTTGAATCGCTCAATCACCCCTGGTAAGGCAGCAGACAAAAGCATTATGAAGCCGGAAACAAAAATTAAAACGGTTAAGAGAATATGAGTAATATACTCAATAATAGCGTTTGGCAGATTGCCCCAGTTTCTATTCCACTTATCCCAGTAGCCTTTTATAAAAAGAAAGATACCAATCAAAAAAGGGATAAAGGAGTAGCCAAGTCGATAAAGTATAAGCAGAACAACCACTTTTTCATCCTGTAATCCTATGTATTGAGTTCCCCAAATGAAAACTAAATCAAATGAGCCTAGGCCACCCGGGTCCATGCTGACGATTCCAGCGCAGGCTGAAATCACATAAATAGCATAAAGATCGCCAAAGTGAACAGGAATATGTAAAACTCTCGACAAAATCCAAATCGCAAGAAATACGGAAGTCCATTCGATAAGGGACACGAGAATAAGTGAATATTTTGTCCGTAAATCAATAAAAAAGCTATTTTCCTTATTCCTCCATTTAAATGAAAAAACAAGTAGAATAGGAAGATAAAGGGCAACTCCGATAACGGCTAAATAGAGCCACTTCGTCTCCGTCAGAAGTGGAATATCCCGATAACCAATCAGCACGATCCAAGTAAGTATGGAAATGCCCGCTAAGAAAAAGAGTGTAACATGAGCAATCGTTTTTAGAATGGTTCCTCTTTTGATTTCATTTGATTGGTAAAAATAAGTTCTTAAGGTTGCACCGATCAACCCACCAAAACCGAGCAGGTTGGAAAATGAATTGATAATTAATGTCTGCTTTGTAAACTTCTTAAACGAGAGACGAATTCCTAAATTTTTGACAATCAAATCATCATATAAAAACATGGGAGAAACAGCAAATACCGTCAGTATAACAGCCATAATAAGACTGCTAAGAGGAATCTCTGTAACTTCATGTTTGATGAGCCCTATATCAAGATCCATCGCAAACTTCCAAATTTCATGAGTCGCCAAAGCTAATAAAAAGAGCGGGAAAATAATTTTTAAGAGCTGAAGCGCTTTTTCCTTCATAACACGAATATCCAAAAGCATTGTTCCTTTCTAGAAAAATCATCTAAGCCTTATGGTTCATTGTAACCGATTGAAGGGACAGGGGGATAGGAAAAGTGTCCCTATGACGAAAAATAACGCTCTGCCACTAAGTGCCAGTCTTCCAAAAATAAGGACCACGGATTTGGACGTCGTCTTACAGCCAAAGGATGATAGGCTACAGCCGCTTGGTATCCATTGACGGAATCTTCCGGCCATAATGCAGGGCAAAGATTAGACAGGGTTACCCCTCCTTAAAAATAATGTTCCATTTTATTATTTCCCGACAGAAGACTTTTATCTTCAATCATATGAAGGCCGAGCCCAACGATAAGTGGGAGATGAATCCCCGTTGGTGGTAGCCAAAAATTCCCACATATGATAAAAAAATTAAACAGATAATCCGTGTGCGAAAAAGAACCCAAAAAAGGAGTTGTCAATGACAACTCCTTAAGATACCTGTTCAAACTGGCTATTATAAAGGTCGGCATAGAATCCGCCGTTCGCGAGCAATTCCTCATGATTCCCTGTTTCGATAATGTCCCCGTCCTTCATGACAAGAATTAGGTCCGCATTCTTAATCGTTGAAAGACGGTGTGCGATGACAAAGGATGTTTTTCCAACGGTAAGCTGATCCATGGCTTGCTGGATTAATAATTCCGTACGTGTATCAACTGAGCTTGTTGCTTCGTCAAGAATGAGAAGCGGTGCATTTTCAACCATGGCACGGGCGATCGTAATCAATTGCTTTTGCCCTGCTGAAAGACTCGCCTTATCATTCAACATGGTGTCATACCCTTGTGGGAGGGTTTGAATAAAATGGTGAAGCCCAACTGCCTTACACGCTTCCTCAACCTGCTCATCGGTGACATTTTCCTTTGAAAAAATAATATTCTCTTTAATGGTTCCTTCAAAAAGCCACGTATCCTGAAGTACCATACAGAAGAGATCATGAACATTCTTGCGGGTCAACTGATGAATAGGAATCCCGTCAATGGAGATTTCACCACTACCTAGCTCGTAGAAGCGCATCAGTAAATTGACAAGCGTTGTTTTTCCTGCTCCAGTTGGTCCGACAATGGCGACCTTTTGGCCGGCTTTCGCTTTAGCTGAGAAGTCTTTAATGACGATCTGATCTTCCTTATAGCCAAAGCGAACATTCTTGAATTCGACATCCCCTTTGACCTGTTCGAGTTTTGTTGTTTTGTATGATTCGTCCTCTAACTCCTCTTCTTTAAGGAACTCGAATACACGCTCACTTGCTGCAGCTGTTGCCTGTAAATTGGTTGCGGCTTGAGCAAGTTGAGTGAGTGGCTGAGTGAAGAGGCGAATATACACCATAAAGGCAACGATTGTCCCGATCGTAATGACATCATGGGTGACAAGCATGGCTCCAACAACACAGATCGCCACGTAGCCGAAATTCCCGATGAAGCCCATCACTGGCATCATTAGTCCTGATAAAAACTGTGATTTCCAGGCGTTATCATACAATCTGCTATTCATTTCGTGGAAGGCATTTTTTGCATCTTTTTCTCCATTATAGACCTTCACCACATTGTGGCCTGAGTAAATTTCTTCGATATGTCCATTAAGCTTTCCTAGCTCTTTTTGCTGTGCAATAAAATACTTTTGCGAATGCTTCATGATCACGCTCATTAAAGAAAAACCAATCAGGGTTGCAAGTATCCCCGTGATGGCCATAATCCAGTTTGTATAGAACATCATGACGATGGCGCCAATGAATGTGGCAATGGCGGTTACGAGCGTTCCAAGGCTATTATTTAATGTTTGACCAATCGTATCGACATCATTCGTCACACGGCTCAGCACATTTCCATAGCTTGTTGCATCATAATATTTCAAAGGGATGCGATTAATTTTCCCTGAAATATCTGTGCGCATTTTCTTAGTGATTCGCTGGGTAATCGTCGCCATAATAAAGCCCTGTACATAGTTAAAAATGAGTCCTAGTCCATAGAGGATGGCCAAGAAGATGCCAATGCTCTCTACCTTAGCCAGATCGACTTTGGTTGCGATTCCCTCTTGAATGACATCAGTAATCTCACTTAACTTATCAGGTCCATATACATTCAATGCGGCGCCAGCAAAGGCAAGTACTAGGGAAAGAATGATGACCGGGATATAGTTGCTGCAATAGGACATCAGCTCTTTAAGTGTTTTCCCGAAATTTTTTGGTTTTGCTCCAGGCATACCCATTGGGCCAGGGCCACGGTGCCCATTGGATTTCGCACTTTGTTCCTGTGTATCATTCTTATTCATGTGCGAGTTCCTCCTTTGAAAGCTGTGAATAAGCAATTTCTTGATAGGTTGTACAGCTTGTCATTAATTCCTCATGAGTTCCGTTCCCAACGACCTCTCCATTTTCAAGGACAATAATCCGATCGGCATCTTTAATGGTTCCGATTCGCTGTGCCACGATGAGAGTGGTTGCATCCTGCGTTTCCTTTTTGAGTGTGGAGCGCAGCACACGGTCAGTTTTGTAATCGAGAGCTGAGAAGGAATCATCTAAAATATAGATTTCTGGCTGTCGATAGATGGCACGTGCGATCGATAAGCGTTGCTTTTGACCACCGGAGACGTTCGTTCCTCCTTGGGAGATATGTCCTTCGTATTGGCCATCCATTTTTTCTACAAATTCCGTTCCTTGGGCAATTTCCACAGCCTTTTTAATCATTTCTTCTGGAGCCGTTTCTTTTCCATTACTTCCATAAGTAACGTTCGAGGCAACGGTCCCACTAAAGAGCACGGCACGCTGTGGTACATACCCAATTTTGTTATGGAGAGCTTCTTGGGTGTAGTCCTTGACATTCACACCGTCCACGAGAATTTCCCCTTCTGTTGCATCATAGAAACGGGGAATTAGATTAATCACACTTGTTTTTCCACTACCAGTTGCCCCAATAAATGCTACTGTTTCTCCTTTGCTCGCTTTGAAGCTAATGTTTCTTAAGATTGGCTCTTCTGCATCTGGATATTGGAAGCTGACATTACGGAATTCAATGTCACCGCTCACACCACTTTTTCCTTCTGTAAGATGTCCATCGATGATTTTTGCTTCGGTGTCGAGTACCTCCATAATCCGTTTGGCAGGTTGGCTTTTTCAAATTTATTTTCCTGGTAGGACTCAGCATTATAGGCTCTCACAACCCGGAGCCCTGTTAAGTTCTCGCGAGTCACTTGGTTAAGATTATCGGTCAGCTGCTGAATGATTTTGAATTTAGGAATAGCAAAAATAATGATGACGCTTAGCATGATGATAAGGGCTGCGACTGCACCGCCCGTTGCCGCTGTCCACTGCCAGCTTTTTCCGGCGATTTTCATAATCGCCCAAACAGCTAGGATCGGAGCCTTGATGATGACCTGTAACCCGATTGCGATAATAAACTGAATTTGGGTAATATCGTTGGTTGAACGAGTAATTAAGCTTGATGTGGAAAAATTATTGATTTCCTCCATCGAAAATGACATCGTTTTTTCAAAAACCATGGATCTTAGACGCATCGAGAGGCCCGCTGCGATTTTGGCTGCAAAAAAGCCAACAATGATCGCCGCAATCATGCTGCCGATGGCACATAGAAGCATATATAGGCCCGGCTCCACAAGCTCAGACATTTTGGTGCCGTCCATTTGAATTAACGTTGTAATTTCTGCCATATAGTCAGGTAGCTTTAAGTCAAGCCACACTTGGGTAACGATGAACACGATACTGAAAAGAACGAGCATCCATTCGTTCTTTTTTAAATGCTGAAAGATTTTTAGCATGTAGTTTCTCCTTTTTTTATCTTATAGTGTAAGGTATTTGGGCATTGAATAAGCAGTCCATTCATCGAACTACTTGTTAGTAAAAATAATTTTAATGAGACGCACAAATTCCTTTGCATCCTCCTCAGTAAGCCTTCGCAGCATTTTTTCCGTCATCGCAATTGCATGATGATGGGCTTCAACGACTACTTCTTTTCCGGAATCTGTAATAAAAACAAGGACCTTTCGCTTGTCGGATGAATCGGTGCGACGTACAATCAACCCTTTTTTTTCAAGGCTTTTGAGTGCAGAGGCCACTCTCCCAGTACTGATGGAAAAGGATTCGCTTAATTCCCCAGAGGTAACACCGTCTTTAGTAAAATGTAAGTAGTGTAGCATTCCCATTTCACCTCGAGAATATTTCATCGGCTCATCCATAGGTGGTCTACGGCTTTTTCTCATGATATGAAATAATTCCTTCGCCAATTCTTGATAATCCATGGGTGCCCTCCTCTATTTGAATTTATCTTACACTATAAGATAATAATTCTCTCATAAGAGTTCTGTCAAGTGGTAGAATCTCCCCAGTTTTTCAGTGTACATATGGAATATAAATCGAGTATAGTTATGAAAAATAGATTGTTTTTGAAGGGGAGAGTTATCATGATACATATTGGAATAATTGGACTTGGAGCGATCGGGCAGCGCTTAATCGGACAGTTTGGAGAGCATCCAGAAGTGGAGATTGTCGCGGTTTGTGACAATCAAGAAGCTTTGGCTAAGAAAACAGCCTCTTCACTAGGCGAAGTGGAAGCCTACACCGATTATCAGCAATTAATAGAAGATGAAAGAGTAGACCTTGTCTATGTAGCAGTTCCGCCAAAATTCCATCATCAAATCGTGTTGGATGTATTGAAGGCAAACAAGCATGTTCTCTGTGAGAAGCCATTAGCGAATTCTCTAGAGGAAGCGCAGGAAATGCTTGAAGCTGCGAACACAGCAGGAGTAGTTCATGCGATGAATTTCCCGCTTAATTATGGCCAAGCCGCAACCAAATTAGCTGAATTACTTCGAGAAAATTATATTGGAAAGCTACGTCGTATTCAGCTCACGATGCATTTTCCAGCATGGCCACGCCACTGGCAGCAAAATGCTTGGATCGGTGGA
>DLCS01000222.1:24857-25639 GCA_002480735.1 Bacillaceae bacterium UBA7792
TCAAACACGATTAGAATTGCCAGATGATTTGGAAAAATGCGAGACAGGGATCCTTGCAACAGCTGAGCTTGAGGATGGTACTCCTATACTCATTGAAGGATTATGCGATATTTCAGGAGAGGAAAACATTGGCTTTACCCTATATGGTTCAGAAGGGGTCCTATCTCTTGAAAACTGGGGTATTTTACGAGGTGGCAAAAATGGGGAGGATATGCAGGAAATATCTATTGAAGGTCAGCCTACAAACAGCCTCATCGATGAGTTAGTGAAAGCAATGAATGGACAAGCTGCAGAAATCTATGACTTTGAGGTAGGTTTCAAGTCCCAAGAAGTGCTTGAACAGCTGAGAAAGATGTAATTTGGAATGATATTCTTTCCTTAAGGCAAATTATACTTAAGGAGGGATTTGTGATGGCAAGAAGAAAAAATAAAATTTTGGTCCCAGAGGCGCGTCCAGGGCTAGACCAATTAAAAGCGAAGGTAGTTGGAGCAAGTGACCCTGACCAAGCAAAATTTGAAGCGGCGAAAGAGGTAGGAGTACCCTTAAAGGAAGGTTATAATGGGAAACTTACCTCTGAGGAAGCCGGCAAGGTCGGTGGTCGACTGGGTGGTAGCATGGTCAAGGAACTCGTAAGGATGGCGCAGGAGAATATGGGGAAGAAATAGGTTGTTATCGCGAGGAATGAGACGGTAAGAGGGTTGATCTTCTTACGGTCTTTTTTTGTTTGATGCTGTGTTAAAGTTCAGTGTTGATATTGGCCATATGTGTATGGCGTGAACGG
>DLCS01000222.1:25815-32151 GCA_002480735.1 Bacillaceae bacterium UBA7792
GGTTTTGCTCGGCACGAGCAACGTAGTGAACCCATTCACATATGGCGATATCAAGATCAACATTAAAATTTAGCAGCGCCTTGTTTGAAGGATTTTTTTATGTTGAAGCTGAATGACGGTTGCAAAAATGGTATGATATGTGGAGAATGCTTGTTCGAATTGATCGTATGTTTTGCGTAGAAGTTAGGAGAGAAGTATAGTGGCCAATGGAGCTAGCAACAACTTGACTCAGCCTTTTTTGAAATGGGCGGGAGGAAAGCGTCAATTACTCCCAGAGATTAGAAAATATATTCCTGAAAAAATAGATATGTATTATGAGCCCTTTATCGGGGCAGGTGCCGTTCTATTAGATCTGAAGCCTCTAAAGGCAGTTATCAATGATATTAATATTGAGTTGGTGAATGTCTATGAAGTGGTGAAGCATCACCATGAAGAGTTAATTGAGCAACTAAGAAAGCATGAGAACGGCAATAACAGTGAATATTTTTACGAAGTTCGTGGACTGGACAGGGACAAAGAAAAGTATGAACAGCTTTCACCAGTAGAAAAAGCAGCGAGAATGATTTACTTAAATAAAACTTGTTTTAATGGACTCTATCGGGTCAATAGTAAAGGCCAATTTAATGTACCTTTCGGGAAATACAAGAATCCTCAGATCGTTAATGAGAGTGTACTGCGAGCCGTTCATGATTATTTAAGCGCTTATGATGTGACGATTTGGAATAAGGATTTTGCAGAGGTTGTTGCCAACGCGAAGGAGGGGGATTTTGTGTATTTTGATCCACCCTATGATCCGGTTTCTGATACGTCTTCCTTCACGAGCTACAGCTTGGATGGATTTAATCGAGAGGATCAAATTCGACTGAGTGATGTTTGTGTTGAGTTGGATAAACGGGGCTGCAAGTTTTTATTAAGCAATTCAGCCACTGATTTTATTAAAGAAATATATGAGGAAAAAGGTTTCCATATTGAAATTGTCTCAGCCACTAGAAATATTAACTCAGTAGCCTCCAAACGTGGAAAAATTGACGAAGTGCTGGTGATGAACTTTGAGCCAAACGCAGACAGATAAAGCCTGGGAGATCCTATTTGAGCGACATCATATTTTGCAGCAGATTCAGCATCATGGTTTCTTTGAAATCAAAGCGAAGGAAATTAAGATGGTAAGAGAACCAAGATTGATGGCGAAATTTGATCATTACAGCCATCTACCAAAGCTATTTAAGGAAAATGGGTTATCCATTTTACCAATTTCGCGCTCGAGCTATGTAATTGGTGAGTTTGATGTTTATGAAAAGGTGAGCTATAACAAAAGGCTAAAGCCTGTTCGTGTTGATTTTCCTGCGGATATCACTACCATTGATCCGACCAATCTTTATTCGGAAAGCTCAGCCCTTCATTGTGCCCATATTACTGGCATGATGGAAAAGGTATTAGGAGAACCATGCTTCCAAACGATTTCCGGGAGAATGTCATCGAAGGAATTTGATTTCCATATCCAGACAAGAAAAGGTACCGACCGCCTCATTAATATAAAGAATTCACAGATTGAAATTGATGGAGGTTATGAGAGCAGATATCAATTCATGATTGTTGAAGCAAAAAATGAGACAGTAGATGATTTTCTTGTACGCCAGCTTTACTATCCTTATCGTCTATGGCAGGAAAAGACGAACAAGGTGGTACGGCCAGTCTTTTTCACTTATTCCAATGATATTTTTAGCTTTTTTGTGTATGAGTTCACAGACCCAGGAAGGTATAATTCGCTAAAGCTTGTCGAGCAAAAGGATTTTATTATCGCTCATGAGGAGCTGAATTTTGAGGATATTGTTGGGGGATTTCGAGCTGTTCAGATGGTTCAGGAGCCAGAGGTGCCATTTCCCCAGGCTGATTCGTTTCCAAGGATTGTGGATTTATTGGGACTGCTTGTGGATAACGATTTGAGCAAGGATGATATCACAAGGAATTATGATTTTGATGTAAGACAAACCGGTTATTATACCTCGGCAGGAATGTACCTAGGCTTAATCGAGAAATATACTGACGACAACAAACAGGTCATGTTCAAGCTTACGAAATTAGGAAGAGAAATCATGAGGATGAGAACGAAGGACAAATACTTGGAATTGGTGAAATGTATCTTGTCCCATAAGCCCTTCTGGATGGTGTTTGCCGAGTATTTGGAAAAAGGTTCTGTCCCGGAAAAAGGAAGGGTGATAGAGATTATGAAGAAATGCAATCTTTATCATGTCAGCTCTGAGAGTACGTTCATTAGAAGATCCTCCACCGTGATCGGATGGATGAATTGGATCATTGATTTGCCAAACACCTATTAAGAAAAGGAGCTCGTAGTTTGAGCTCCTTTTCTTAATAGGGAGTTTTATTTACTAGAAGAATGCCTTTAGCCCCAATTCCCTCTTTATTAACTCTTATATAGTTCTATATTACTATATTTACTACAAAATTATACAATTAATTACCTATTTTCAACGTTTTTATAGTATTATATTAATAAATAACCAATATTTACAATTTTCCGCATTCAAACAATTCTATTAAGGAGAGCTAATATGAAAAAGAGCATTACAATTCAATTAGGCGTCATCATTATTATTGTTCTTTTCGTTTCCATGATGATAACGTCTGCTTCAAATTTCTGGGTAAGCTATCAAAAAACATATGAAGCAGCTGGAATTGAAGCAGTAGGCTGCGCCAATATTACCACTGGTTTAATTAATCCAAGCGATATTGAGGAAATCGCAAGAGGGAATCAAGAAAAACTGAAAGAATTGCAGCAAAATCTAAATTGGACGACTGATCATAAACAGATCTTTGAAACTCAATACATATTGTCCCTCGATGGAAAGATTATAGCTGCGGATCGTCATTTACAAGAGCAAGGATTTAAAGCAGGTGATTCATTTTACATTGATCGGAAGGCTATCGAACTCATTGAGGAAACAAAGCACGCCCAATTCTCTGAGATTTATGAATTTGGAGGCATGAAGCGTTTGTCAGGATATGCCCCAATATATAAGGACCATGATCCGAATAAGGAAATCATTGCGATCAATGTCATTGATTTCAATGCCAAAATAGTTATTGAAAGAACATGGGCTTCTGTAATGGATAGTTTTGTTCTTGGACTTTTACCAATGATTATTGCTGGTTTTATTACCATTTGGTTGATTCGTAGAAAAACAAGACCGATCACAACTCTCATCGAGTATTCCAAACAAATTGCCGAAGGAGACCTAGCAGTTGAAAATGTAAGCGTTCCAAATAAGGATGAAATTGGTGATTTAGCGACTACGCTAAATACGATGAAGGGAAATTTACGAAAGCTGATTGAACAAGTAAGTGATAGTGCGGTGCACCTTGCCGCTTCCTCTAAACAATTAACGGCTGGTGCAGAACAAACCAATGAGGCAACAGAGCAAATCGTTAACACGATGCATCAAATGGCAATAAGTGTCGAGGGGCATGTTCAAAGTGTAGAAGATACCACGGGAATCATCCACGAGATGTCACATGGTATCCAGCAAATAGCGAGCAATGCTAAGGAAGTCTCAACCAGTGCTAACCATGCTTCTGATAGGGCATCACAAGGAGGAAAATCAATTGAGACAGCCATCCAACAAATGCAATTGATAAATAAAACGGTTAATGAATTGGAGGAAGTCATTCACCGATTGGATACACGTTCTAAGGAAGTCGGTCAGATTGTTGGTGTGATTACCGGCATCTCTAAGCAGACGAATCTCTTAGCATTAAATGCGGCAATAGAGGCAGCAAGAGCTGGGGAAAGTGGAAAGGGTTTTTCAATTGTTGCGGATGAGGTCCGCAAGCTAGCAGAACAGTCTGCACAATCCGCGGAGGAAATTTCCCAATTAATAGCGGAGACTCAGGAAGAAACAAATCTTGCGGTTCGATCTATGGCGTTTGTTGCCGAAGAAGTTGACACTGGGATTGGAATAGTTAGTTTGGCTGGAAGCTCTTTTGAAGAAATTAAGGACTCTGTTAATGCGGTTACCAATCAAATACAGGGTGTATCCGCTGCTGTGCAGCAAATGGCGGTGGGGGCGAGCCAGATCGTTCATTCAATGGAAAATATTTCAGCAGTGGCTGATACAGCTGCTGCTAGTACACAAAAGGTTTCCACATCTACTGAGGAACAATTGGCTTTTATGGAAGAAATCACTTCATCTTCGAGCTATTTATCAACATTGGCCGAGGAGCTACAATTACTGATTGGTAGGTTTAAAATTTCATAGGTTAGAAAAGTGGGGATTCTATTTTGGATCCCTTTTTATATTTACTACTAAAAAGAATACTTAGTGAATTGTTATAAAACTAGCAGCAAAGATGAGAACAGAAACAGCAAATTGGCAGGTTTGCTTCCCGTTTAAGTGATAAAGCAGATGGCACGGTCATCAAAGAAGGAGAATGATTCCCTCCAAAGTGAAAAAACAGGTAGAGCGGTCATCAAAGAGGTAGTATGGTTCCCGTTAAAGTAAGAAAACAGGTAGAGCGGTCATCAAAGGAGGAGTATGATTCCCTCCAAAGTGAAAAAACAGGTAGAGCGGTCATCAAAGAAGGAGTATGGTTCCCGTCAAAGTGAGAAAGTAGATAGACCGGTCATTAAAGGATAGTAGGGCTGCCCGATCGATGCAAGAATGAAACAAAAAAGCTGATGAAGAATGGAGTTCATCAGCTTTTTTACGCCTCTTTATATGAGGCTATCATCTACTAATCTATTTTCCTTTTAAAGATCAGTTCAAAAAATTTGGCAGACCCATAACTCCCAATTCCAGGTGCAAAGATTTGGACTAGTTCCCAACCTTGCTTTTCGTGTTCGTAAACGACGGTATGATAATCTTCTTCAGGTGTCAGCTTGAAGGTGGATAAGGGGATTTTGACAAATTTATGCTCGTACAAGAGATAACCTCCTTCTCTATCTTTAACATATTTACGAATGCTGTCTCAGGAGGTTTCAAAATTTTTCATACTCGATTGTGACTCCGTTCAAAGCACCAAGGTTTGAAAAAGGTATTATACTATAACCTTAGCTTCGCTAAGACCCTCTTCAACAGCTATCACGTCCGGATTACAAAGTGGAAGCTTGATTACAAACGTTGTTCCTATCCCAGGCTCACTCTTGACTTCAATACTACCTTTTAACTGAGATATGATCTGAAAGCAAATGGTCAGTCCAACCCCTGTTCCCTTGTCCTTTGTTGAATAGAAAGGCGTCCCTACCTTTGAAAGCTGTTCCTTCGTCATCCCTTCTCCATTATCAGAAATGTTGATTATGGCCTGTTGGTTTTCCGAGTAGGCCTTAATTTCTAGCCGTCCATGATTTTTCATGGCTTCGATCCCGTTCTTGATGATGTTAATCAGGACTTGCTTGATCTCATCCTTATTTCCTTGGACATGGAGGGATTCTTCAATGGATGCAATGACCTCGATATTTTGAATATTGGTGTACGAGGTCATCAGTTCAACGGTCTTGGTGAGTTCTTCACTAATATCGACAGGTTGAGTGGTCCTTTGATTTGGCTTCGCTAAGGAAAGATAATCATTAATGATTTCCTGTGCTCTTGATAATTCTCTTAATGAAATTTCGATATAGGTCCGTTGTTTTTCCGTAATGTTAGGCTCTTTCCCAATTAGCTGTAAAAATCCATTAATCGTAGTCATCGGATTCCGTACCTCGTGGGCTACAGAGGCAGCAAGCTGACTGATGAGATTCAGCTTCTCGGAACGTCTTAATTCACTCTGTAAAAACATTTGTTGGATAAGATTTTCGATGAGAAGGATGACGAGCAACAAGGTTATCCAGATAACAAGCGAAAAGACTAGCATGATGAAAAGATGCTGAAACTGTTCCTCTGCAAATAAGGTAATGCATCTAGTGCCAGTTGTTACCCAAAAAAGAACACTTATCGCAATGAGTTTGTTCTTTAATAAAGTTCCTTGAAAGATATTTCGTAGAAAAAATAGAATGCAAGTTAGGATTGAATAGTTGATAAGTAATAAGGGAATTTTGGGATCCTTCAACACAAATAGGTATAGCAGCATAATCACAGTGGTGGCAATTCCTTGAAGAAAGCCAACATACATGAATGAAATGAATATAGGGATCATGCGGAAATCAAAAATAAAACCATTTGCGTACGATACTGGATATGACATTGTGAGCAGGAGAATCACGATCATGATGAGCATTAAAATACTTCTATGAAATTTACTTGAACAATAATAATTAAAGCGCATTGCAAAAAAGTAGTATAAGAGAAATGGAAAAATAACGATTAAAACATGGTATAGAATGTG
>DLCS01000144.1:0-4171 GCA_002480735.1 Bacillaceae bacterium UBA7792
CGATCTACAATATTGTGAAATCAGGCACATACCAGTTGTCTGATATCTGAAAGCATGATATATTTATATCGTGAAGTTAATCACAAGCAAACATACCCCTTTGTTTGACCGTGAAAAATTTCTCCCATCCCCTTTGTTCGTATTATAGAAAAAGGCCATGCAAACAGACAGGTTTGCATGGCCTTTTTCATTATGCTCATATCTCAAGCATTAATCCGTTCGAAAACAACCCTCATTTAAAAGGAGAGGGCAGAATGACTGCCCTTCAAGATTTTTCAAGCGGGTTCGACCACTGCGGACTTAATTGTCCGCAAACGGCCACCCCTACCTCTCGTTATAACGCCAGAATACTCCGTATTTTGCTGGAAGCTGTTCTACCAATTGTTTGAGCTGTAGCTTTTTCATTTCTCTTTCCACTTCACTAACCGACATATTGTATACAACGGAAATTTCCTTGGAAGCGACAAGCTTAAAATATTTCAAAAAAGCCTCAATCGAAGGTGGAATTGCTTTTTCAGGAATGAAGGGAAGCATTTCCGTTAATATTTGCTCATACACCTCGTATGGATACATCCCAGTGATCTTAATTCCTTCCTCCTCAATATTTTCATTAAAGAAAACAAGGGTAGGAATTTCCTGGACCTCCATTTCCGATGTAATCTTTAAATCACATTGAAAGGCTTTGGCCGCACTATCGGAATGAATGTCAGAAATGAATTCCTCCACGTCTAGTCCTGCTTCCTTTGCACATTCTTTCAATACGGTGAGTTCGGAAATATTCTGCTTATCGAGAAAGAGCATTTCCTGTATTTTGCGTAGAAAACGGATGCCCGCTCTTCTTCCCTGTAGTTCCGCAGCCTTAATAGCGACAGACACAATATGGGGGGAGGAGATAGGGTTCTCAAACCAAAGGGAACCGTCACAGGACATGCCTGTGCGTGAAGCTGTTCTTTCCCATAGTTCAGCAATATTTTCATAATGTTGTTTTTTTGATAGATTGAGCATCGCAATTCTTCCGCTTAAGACATGCTTGAGCGAGAAATAACGTCCGTACTCAATTTGCAGCTTTTTTAGAATTGGTTCAAGTGCCCAGCATTCTGGACATAAGGGATCAATGAAAAGATAGATTTCAATCGGCTTTTTCTCAGAACCATGACAATGATGAGAAGTGGATGTGTTAAAGATTCTTTCACTCACAAGTCTTCACCTTTCATGTCTTCTTTTTCAGGTTGGTTAATCATATGCTGGGCTGTAAGTACAAGTCGTGAGAAGAATGCTTCTCGAATGGTCTCATCTAGTTCAACCTCGTCCATGGCTTTATTCATACAGGAAAGCCAAGCTCTTGCTCGTGTTTCAGTGATTTTAAATGGCAAATGACGTGCTCGTAGCATCGGGTGTCCATGTTCCTCTGTGTAAATTGGTGGTCCACCTAAGAACTGAGTCATAAATTGCTTTTGCTTCCTTACTGTTTCCGTAAGATCCTCAGGAAAAATAGGGATGAGATCGGGATGCTGATGAACATGGCTATAGAATGTATCGATTAATTGATGTAATTTTTCTTCACCTATGGCTTCAAAAGGTGTCATTATTTTCTCCATAGTGAAATCTCCTTTAATTTTGCTCCAAACATGCTTCTGATAATTTTCCTCTATTTTATCAATGAGGCAAATATATCTCAAACAATTGGCTTAAGAGCGGAAGTCTAGAACTAGTTCGTTGTACCTGCTCCCTGGTACTCAATTGCAAAAAAACCTGTCTGTTCGGCGTGAACAGACAGGTTTTGTGACAATCATATTAGGCTAAATTACTTGTAATTTTTCTAACGTAGTTCTGTGTTTCTTTAAATGGAGGAATGCCCCCGTATTTATCCACATTTCCAGGCCCAGCATTGTAAGCAGCTAATGCAAGCTCCATGTTGTTGTTGTATTTATCAAGCATTTGTCTTAAGTACTTGCTTCCGCCATAGATATTTTCCTTCGGATCAAAGACGTTTGCTACTCCTAAATGTTTGGCTGTTCCGGGCATGAGCTGCATAAGTCCGGAAGCGCCTACAGAGCTCACTGCATTTGGATTGAAGTTGGACTCCTGCTTAATGACCGCTTTAATTAAGGCAACCGGTAAATTGTATTTGCTCGCAGCCTCTTCAATGATCTCATCAAAATTCGATTTTTCTCCCGCTGAAAGCTTCGTTAATTGAATTGGGGGGAGAGAGGGCTGCAGTGGTAAATTGCTAACTGCATCTTCTGTTGGGCTCTCGACATTTAATAAAGAATTTTGGCTGTTTACAAGCAATTCATTCATCATTTCTTGAAAAAATGAATTTCCGGTAGAAGCTGATGTTGTATTAAAATTTTGCAGCGCTTGTAATTGCAGCATTACTTTTAACTGGTCGACATTCATAATGATTCTCCTAGAAAAAGTATTAGCGATGATTTTCTTTGGCTAAGTAAAAACGGCGAATTTTATTATCTGTTTTCCTAATTGGAATATAAAGCTCTTTTAATAGATGATTGAAATGGCTTTTTCCTACCTCAAAGTTTTCTACTTCATATTCTACCTCAAAATCAGATTGATTTAAATAGAAACTATGATCCAGTACAATCAAGCCACCATTGTACTCTTTTTCAGCTCGTAGCGTAGTCAATGAACCAAAATAGGTGAGCTCCTCTAAGGGAATCTTCAGTTGTTGAAGCGCATTCTTGACAGGACCATCAATGAGAACATTTTTCTGAAGAAAGGCTGTCGCATCATCATGTGAAAGCATTTGGTTCGTTTCCAGTAATCCTTCCGTATGAGGCTGTTTCAATGTAAGCTCATAGCATCCCTCTTTGTAGCGGGTCCTTAGGGCGCAGCCGAGCTCTTTTAAAGCAAATGAAGCTGTATCGAAATAGTGATTTTCCTGCTTCACAAAGAGGGACTCGTCCATGTTTAAGAAAGTCTTCATGCGGGTAAATTCTTCTTCGGTCAAAAGGTTCTTAAATTCAATTTCGATATGCTGAGACAAAGATTTCATTCCTTTCGCAATATGATCCACCTATATGTTTATGTTAAAATAAAAAACGTATAGGGGTGAAGTAATGAGAAAAAAGATTATGATTAATGGGTTTGCAAGCATGAGCGACAATGAATGTCTTCTTCAAGTCGGTCCTGAAATCAACTTAGATGGCATCATAGCCACAGGACAAATGCTCGTGGATTCAGATGAATGTGCATTCGTCTATTTACTAGAAAAAGAGCAAGATTATACATATGTTATCATACAAGAGCCTGTTTGGACTGACCTAAAGAGAGTACTCGCAGGGAATTTACGCGTGTTTTTGGGAAATGAAGAGGAGCGGATCGAGCTTGTCAATTTCTTGGATGAGTTAGCATATCTCATTGAAAATATTAAAGGAAATAGCAATTATGGCGAGATAATGGTTGCGAAGGTGGAAGAGATTTTTTAATCGGATTCTGCCGTTCATCCGTCGAATAGAAAGAGAAAAATAATGTCCAAATAGAAGATACCAATGGCGATAAGGATTTGACAACGAGAACCATCTTCTAAAAAGGCAAATAATCGGATGAGGTGAAGAGCAGTGCAGAACTGGGAGCAATTTTTGGCACCGTATAAGCAAGCGGTTGATGAGTTGAAAATTAAATTAAAAGGGATGCGCGGGCAATATGAACTGGAATCCAATCATTCTCCAATTGAATTTGTCACAGGGCGTGTGAAGCCGATTGCAAGTATCCTAGATAAAGCGAATCAAAAAGGAATTCCTTTAGATAAATTAGAAACGGAAATGCAGGATATTGCAGGGCTTCGAATGATGTGCCAATTTGTTGATGACATAAAGCCTGTCGTGGAATTATTGAGAAAACGAAATGATTTTGAAATCGTCGAGGAGAGGAATTATATTTCTCACAAGAAAGCAAGTGGATATCGGTCGTATCATGTGGTGGTTCGTTATCCTGTTCAAATGATTTCCGGAGAAAAGAAAATTCTCGTCGAAATTCAAATCCGCACACTTGCCATGAATTTTTGGGCAACGATTGAGCATTCCTTGAATTATAAATATAAAGGCCAATTTCCAGAGGATATCCGTTTGCGATTGCAAAGAGCCGCTGAAGCTGCGTTTCGATTAGATGAAGAAATGTCATTAATTCGTGGTGAAATTCAAGAAGCGCAGGC
>DLCS01000144.1:4226-4365 GCA_002480735.1 Bacillaceae bacterium UBA7792
AAGCTCTTTTCTCAAACATTATTGTTTTGCGAGACAACTTAAATCAAAACTATGTTCGATAGAGGAGACAGTAGCCATGAATTTCGCGATAACTTCAAAAGGGGATTCCAAATCCAATACTCTTATGCATAAAATCCGG
>DLCS01000144.1:4606-4898 GCA_002480735.1 Bacillaceae bacterium UBA7792
CTCTTATGCATAAAATCCGGTCCTATTTACTCGATTTCAATCTCGTCTATGACGAGGATAAGCCGGATATCGTCATTTCGGTTGGAGGAGATGGAACCTTGCTCTATGCCTTTCATCGCTACAAAAGTCGGTTGCATAAGACCGCTTTTGTCGGGGTGCATACCGGGCATTTAGGCTTTTATGCTGATTGGCTGCCTGAAGAGATTGAGAAGCTCGTCATAGCGATCGCCAAGACTCCTTTTCAGGTCGTGGAATATCCCCTTCTCGAAGTCATTATTCGCTATTCCCATGG
>DLCS01000223.1 GCA_002480735.1 Bacillaceae bacterium UBA7792
GTGAAATTTGAAATCTGCCTTTTCTCCTAACTCACCATCGCCCTGAGCTAACCTCATTTCTTCCAAGACCAATTCCATCGTTTCTAAATCCTTTTCCGTACGATTTCTTGCAGCGGATGCAGAAGCTCCTGTTTCAACAATTTTTCTCACTTCCAACAAGTGACCAATATCCTCTTTATTCATTAAAATCGCAGTTGAAAGTGGAAAAGTGACCTGCTTTGCTTCAAAGCTTCTAATAAATGTTCCTTCCCCTTGTCTCATTTCCACTAGCCCCATCGCCTTCAACGCAGAAAGCGCTTCCCTAATTGCCGAACGGCCAACCTGGAAATTTTCTGCGAGTTGCTGCACGGAATCGAGCTTATCCCCCGGTTTGATTTGCCCGGTTCTAATCATTTCATGAAGTGCTTCAGCAACCTGCTCATATATCTTCTTCGGTTTGATTTGTTTATATTTCAAGCGGTTCACTCCCATATTCTCCCTTGTTCGCTATTAAGATATAGCTCTATTATACATAAAAAATAAAATTTAGCTTGTCAATATTTTTCTTCCCTTTTCAAAAAAAATTTAAGAAAATTTCACAAAGGTGTTGAATTTTGTCGAAATAGAAAATATAATTCATTACATCAAGTCATCTGATGACCACATCATCATGTCCTATGAAAATATGCAAATATGAAAACGATTACTTCACAAAGGGGGAGAGGAGTAACATATTTTTTGGAAAAAGTTGATTGTTAGCGCATTCAAACAATCACTAAAATTTATTAATTGGGGGAAATCATCGTGACATTTCAACAAAACTTCACTGCTGTTGGTGATAGTCTGGCATGGTCCGCTATCGTAGCACTAATTCCAATTCTCTATTTCTTCTGGGCATTAGCCATTAAGAAAATGAAGGGGTATATTGCAGGAATAACAACTTTTCTTATTGCATTAGTCCTTGCTATCGTTGCTTTTAAGGTTCCTGTTGGAGCTGCGATAATGTCTGGAACACAAGGTGCCGTATACGGATTACTACCAATTGGCTGGATTATCATTGCATCCGTATTCCTATATAATATGACCGTTAAAACTGGACATTTTGATATAATTCGTCATTCCGTATTATCGATTACAGAAGACAGACGGATTCAAGCATTATTAATTGCTTTTTCATTCGGAGCCTTTCTTGAAGGGGCTGCTGGATTTGGAGCACCAGTTGCGATTTCTGCAGCACTCTTAGTAGGACTTGGCTTTAATCCTTTATACGCAGCAGGCCTTTGCTTAATTGCGAATACTGCACCGGTTGCTTTTGGTGCCATCGGGGTTCCAATCACAGCGATGGAAGGGATAACAGGAATTCAAGCAACTGAAATTTCCAAAATGGTTGGACGCCAATTACCATTCCTTTCTGTATTCGTTCCATTTTTCTTAGTATTTATTATGGTAGGTTTTAAGAAAGCACTTGAAGTTATGCCGGCTATCTTAGTTTCTGGTGTATCATTTGCTATCACACAGTATTTAACTTCTAACTTCTTAGGACCTGAATTACCGGATATTCTTTCTGCATTAGTTTCATTATTTGCCTTAGCTATTTTCATGAAATTCTGGCAACCAAAAAATATTTACCGTTTCTCTGCCGAACAGGAAATGGCAGCTACAGCGGCTGCTAAAAGCAAGGGAACACATGACGTTCATTACACTGGGGGTCAAATTTTCAAAGCGTGGTCTCCATTTATTATCTTAACGGCGTTTATTTCTCTTTGGGGAACTCCTACAGTTAAGCTAGCTCTAACTGGCCACTATGAAGGAACAAATGCCATTCTAAAAATAGTTAATTCAATCGGTCATGCGTTAACTTTTATGCCAGAAGTGCCGCTTTTGCATAACAAAGTTCTCAATGCTGCCGGTGACCCGATCGCTGCTGTTTATAAGCTAGAGCTTCTTGGTGCAGCAGGTACAGCGATTCTCTTAGCAGCAATCGTAACGAAATTCATCTTTAAGATGAGCTGGAAGGACTTTTTCATTACATTTGGTCACACACTTAATGAAATCAAGTACCCACTAATCACAATTTGCTCTGTTGTTGCCTTTGCGTATGTAGCCAATGTCGCTGGAATGACAACAACATTGGGAATGGTCCTTGCAAAGACGGGAAAACTCTTCCCATTCTTCTCACCTGTACTTGGTTGGCTTGGTGTCTTCATTACCGGCTCCGATACTTCTGCCAACGTACTATTTGCGAAATTACAGCAGGTTACTGCATCATCAGTTGGCATGGACCCAGTATTAGCACTTGCCGCTAACTCATCTGGTGGTGTAACAGGAAAAATGATTTCGCCTCAGTCCATTGCCGTAGCTTGTGCTGCCGTCGGATTAGCAGGAAGAGAATCTGAATTACTACGCTTCACTGTAAAACACAGTATCTTCCTATTATTCATTATCTGCTGTATTACATTCTTACAAAGCACCGTATTAACTTGGATGATTCCTTAAGAAGTAAGCTCTCTCCCTCTTGGAGAGAGCTTTTTTATCGCTATTTTAGTACCTTTTCTATTCATTTTGTCTACAATAAGATATAATGATATGTCAATATTTATTTCAAAAAGGAGTTCAAGCTCTCAAATGAACATAATCTGTACAACCCTAAACGCAAAATATATACATACAAATTTGGCTATACGATATTTGAAGGCCAATGCCGCACCTGAATTTGACATTCAGCTAGTTGAGTTCACGATCAAGGACCCAACGATGAACATAGTCACCGACCTAATCAAAAGAAAGCCGGACATCATTGGTTTCAGCTGTTACATATGGAATATTGAAGAAACAATTAAAGTCATTAATATGATCAAGAAAATTGATGCTTCTATTCCTATTGTTGTCGGTGGCCCTGAGGTTACCTACGATGTGCTCGAATGGATGAAAAATGTACCGGAGTTCGACTTCATCGTCATTGGTGAGGGGGAGGCAACCTTCAAACAGCTGCTGACTCAGCTGCAAGGTGAAAATAATTTTTCCAAGGTCCATGGAATTGCCTATCGTGAGGAAGGAAACATTCGCATCAACCCACAGGCGAATAAAATTGATCTTCGAGTCCTTCCTTCTCCCTATCGCTTTGAAGAGGATCTCCCTCATCTTTCAAAAAGAGTGACCTATATCGAAACAAGTCGTGGCTGTCCATTTAGCTGTCAATTCTGTCTTTCTTCTATTGAAATAGGTGTCCGCTATTTTGATCGGGAAAAAATTAAAGAGGATATTCGTTTCTTAATGAAGCATGGGGCCAAAACGATTAAATTTGTCGATCGGACATTTAATATTAGCCGAAGCTACGCCTTGGAAATGTTCCGCTTTCTCATCGATGAACACATACCAGGTACCGTGTTTCAATTTGAAATTACCGCCGATATTATGAGGCCAGAAGTCATCGAGTTTCTCAATCAAGAAGCCCCTCCCGGCCTTTTTCGCTTTGAAATTGGGGTGCAATCAACCAATGACTATACGAATGAATTGGTGATGAGAAAGCAGAATTTTGAAAAGCTAACACGCACCGTGACCATGGTGAAAAATGGCGGGAAAATTGACCAGCATCTCGATTTAATTGCCGGCCTTCCAGAAGAGGATTACCAATCATTCCGAAAAACCTTTAATGATGTGTTTGCCATGAGACCTGAGGAACTGCAGCTTGGATTTCTGAAAATGCTACGTGGCACCGGCCTACGTCTGCGAGCAGATGAGCATCAATACATCTATATGGACCATGCTCCATATGAAATTCTTGGCAACCGTGTTCTATCCTTTGAGGATATTATCAAAATCAAGCAAGTCGAGGATGTTTTGGAGAAATACTGGAACGATCACCGAATGGATCAGACAATTGAGTATTTAGTATCCAATCTATTCCCTTCCCCATTTGATTTCTTCCAGGAATTTGGTTCTTATTGGGAGGAAAGAGGCTGGGCACGTATCGGTCATCAGTTGGAGGACTTATATAAACGACTGCTCGAATTCATTGAAACGAAGGATTTTGAGGAGTCCCGGGTTGTCATTGATATTATGAAGCTTGATTATCTAACAAGATCGAAATACAAGCCAAGAAAACCATGGTGGGAACCAAGCTACGACAAAAAGCAACGATCGGACATTTATCAAAGACTACTGCAAAATCCAGACCTACTTGGGGAACAGTTTGAGAAATTATCTCTAAACGAAAAGGAACTATACAAGCATACGATTCTAGAAGAAATATCCTTTGATCTACATGAATATATGAACAGCGGAACGATTGTGCCGAGGAAATCACCCATGCTTATTTACTTTGATCCAACCTCTGAGAAGGCGAATTTTTTCTCTAATGAAATAACAGAACACACGATCCAATGATCGTGTGTTCCTTTATTTTGATTTCTTTTTTCCATGGGATTCCTTGCGGTTTGCTTCAGGTATTTCAAATATCTTACTAGCGTTGAGATCGCCTAACTCATTCCCGAATTCTACGTTAGCAAAATCCTTAGGGGGCTCCTTTTTCTTCATTAGCCCCTCCCCTTTCTTCCCTGCTTTGAATTGCGGTTGAAGCTCTTCATATCATCTTCACCACGAGCAAATTCTGCCGAAAATTCCGCTTCCTGTAAATTTCTCTTCGGCGTTTTGCTATGCTTCTCTACTGCGTCAAATTCCGCTTTTCTCTTTGCCATTTACATACCTCCTATCCAATTACTACAGGTATTATTATTTCCTTAATCCATCACAATACCCTGCCTTTTATTTCATCCATAATCCTTATGAAAATAGGTTAGGTTAAGATTGAGGGGTGATCTAAAATGAAGAAGAAGCTGAAGAAGGTTACAATCGATGAAACGATGCCACATCAAATCAATGCTCCAGATTTCAAGGGAACCGGAATGGAGGTCATGCCGCCTTTCGTGAACGATTACGGTGTAGTCATCGGAGATAGCAACTACTCCTCTGAAAATTCTCCCCTTGAGAATTGGACGGATGAAACCGATCCTGCCATTATGGCAGGGGATGAATGGGTCCATCCCACGAATGACATTGGTTGGAATACGCCAGAAAATAGAGAGCTAGTAGAAAGCAAAAGGAAGCCCCAGGCCTATCCTTTTATGCATCCGACTCATGATGTTAGCCATGGAAAGGATTAAGAAAGGTCCAAGGAAATTTTCCTGGACCTTTTCTTGCGTAAAAAGAGCCTACCCTATTATGACTCTTTCCTTCGGATAGTGGAATTTGGTCTTCTCTTCTTTTCCACCGATCATGAATAAGAACGAAGGTAAGCCGATTCTACCAATGAACATGAGTAGCATAATCACACATTTTCCAAAGGTCGATAGATCAGGGGTGATCCCCATGGAAAGTCCCGTTGTTCCGAACGCCGAGCAAATTTCAAACAGCAACGCCAATAAAGAATGGGTCTCTGAAATCGATAGAACGACTAAAGATACGGAACATAAAATAAAGGCAAGCATCGTAACAGCCAACGCTTTGCGGATATCATCTTCATGCAGTTCCCTACGAAAAACTTTAATGTGACGATTCCCGTTAGCAAAATGATATAAATAAAGAATGTTTAAAGCAAATGTCGTCGTTCGAATCCCACCGCCGACAGAACTTGGCGAAGCCCCGATGAACATCAAACCGCTCATCACGATCAGTGTTGCCTGCGAAAATGTACTGACATCAATCGTTGCTAACCCTGAGCTCCGAGTTGTGGCAGATTGGAAAAGGGCATAAAAGAATGACTCATGCCATGATGCCCCCCGAAAAGCATGGTTCCACTCTAACAGTAGAATCACAATAGTACCAAACACCAATAAAGCCAAAAACGTTATAGAGGTTAATTTCGCAAATAGTGAAAAACGAAAGATTCGGCTGTTATCTCGGTGCATAAGAAATTGTTTTAACTCGATTAAAACCGGAAAACCAATCGCACCTAGAGTAATTAATATTATGTTTATAAGCTGTACAAAATAATCATTTGCATAGGGGATAAGCGACTGCCCAGTAATATCAAAGCCCGCATTAGTGGTTGCACTAATCGAAGCAAATAGTCCATGCAAAAAAGCGTCCTTCCAATCGGGATAAAATTTTAGAAAATAAACACCCAAAATTAATGTGCCTAATAGCTCGATTAACAAAATGATTTTTAGGATATCCTTCATTAAATTAACCAAGCCAGAAAGATTCGGTTGATTTTGATCAACCATAATTAATTGCCGTTCCTTTAACCCAATTTTCTTCCCTAATAGGAGCCAGAAAAATGTACCCAGAGTCATGACTCCAATTCCACCTAATTGGAATATCAATATTAGGACAAAAATACCGAATACACTGTAAGTTTCAGAAATATTTACTACCGTTAAACCAGTCACACTAACAGCACTAACCGCTGTAAAAACGGAATCAATAAAAGATACCTCAACACCAGGTAGATGAACGGCAGGTATTCTTAGCATCAATACTGAAATCGTGACAGCTAACATATAATACCCAACTATAATTCGAGCTGGAGTCAGTTTTTTCAGAAATAATTTCAATTGAGTCCTCATTATATTTGTTCCTTCCTAAGTCATTCCGACATCCTCTCTTTTCCTATCCCCTTATAATAAAGAAAAACTTCTCTTTTTTAAAGCACTTATCAAGAAATTTACACATTTTCACTCATTCTTCTATAATGAAAGAAATAGGAGGAAACTGTGATGCTAATAAAAGAGCTTGCTGAAAAAATTGTCGTAGAGGTACGCCGATTATTGAACGAGGATATCATTGTCGTCGATACGAAAGGACAAATCATGGCTAGCACCGATCCAAAAAGGGTCAATACCTTTCACGAAGGAGCTCTGATCGCTTCAGAAAGAAAAGAAAAACTGGTGATTACCGAGGAAGACCAAGCTGTACTTAAAGGGGTAAAGGCTGGCATAAACCTCCCCATCTTCTTTCAAAGGGATGTTGTAGGGGTCATCGGGATAACTGGAAACCCGGATGCGGTATCTCCATTTGCTGAAATTATTCGAAAAATGACTGAGCTCCTTATTAGTGAAAGCTACTATACCGAGCAGTTTGACTGGCAATCCCGTTCCATAGAGGCCTTTCTTCTCGATTGGATTCAATTAAAGGAATGGAGCGAATCCTTTATCGAGCGGGCAACATTGCTCAATATTGATTTAAAGGTGGATAGACAGGTGATGATTGCAGAGGTAGGTGGAGACCCTCAAGCTCTGCATCGTGATTTGTGGCTCTCCATTCTATCCTGGGACGAACGTGGGCAGAACGAAATTATTTCGAGATGGGGAAATAAACGAATCATTTATCTTTTAACCCCGTCGCAAAGAAACCGTGACACCCGTAAGAAAGCGCTAAGATTCCATGATTTTTTACTCAACCGTTTCAAATGTGATGTCAGTGTTGGCGTCGGTTTGATCACAGCTCCCTCAAAGCTTAAGCAGTCTTATCATCAAGCTGAGAGAGCATTAAATGCACGTGATTCCGAAGGAACACTGGTTTTTGATGAAGATTTGGCTTTGGAAATGATCTTCGATGACATCAAACAGCAAACGAAAGAGGATTTTGTCAAAAGAACTATTAATCCCTTATTGTCAGAGCCTGAGCTCCTTGTTACACTTAGAAAGCTGATTGAGAACCATTTTTCCTTAAAGAAAACCGCTCAGGCGCTCCATATTCATATTAATACCTTGCACTATCGCTTAAAAAAAATAACAGAATTGACCGGATTAAACCCAAGAAACATCGATGATTTTTTTACACTTTATTTATCCCTCATTTTTTTAGCTAAACATATAAAAAAAGGTAGAAATCCTAATTGAATTTTGTATAATCATCCATAGCGGCTTCCCCCGCTTTTTTTTATACTTATAGTATTAAAGTTTTTATATACCGTACTTTTTCGAAAGCGCTTTAACTTAAGAAGGGGGAAATTGCTCATATGATTAACGCAGAGATCAAAAAGATGATCGTCGACATCGTGGGTGAGGAGAATTTTGATGACAGCAAGGTAGGAAGACTTACGTATTCTTATGATGCGACACCAGATATGCAGTCCATGCCAGATGCTGTTGTAAGTCCAAGAGACACAAAAGAAATTTCAGAATTGGTAAAAATCTGTAATGAATATAAGATTCCGATCGTTCCAAGAGGTACAGGTACAAACCTTTGTGGAGGAACTTGCCCACGTTAAGGTGGGATTGTCTTCCTTTTTAAGCATATGAACAAAATCTTGGAGCTTGATCTGGAAAATTTGACAATGACGGTGCAGCCAGGAGCCATTACCCTAGATATTATTAATATGGCGGAAGCGAACGGCCTATTCTATCCACCGGACCCAGGTTCGATGAAATCTTCCACAATCGGAGGAAATATAAGCGAAAACTCTGGTGGACTTCGAGGATTAAAATATGGGGTAACTAGAGATTATGTGATGGGATTAGAAATCGTACTAGCAAATGGCGATATTATTCGTACAGGAGGAAAGCTCGCAAAGGATGTTGCCGGCTACGACCTAACGAGACTTTATGTCGGGGCGGAAGGAACCCTTGGCATCATTACGGAAGCGATTCTTAAGCTTGTTCCAAAGCCTGAAACGAAGAAAACGATGCTCGCTCTTTATGAGGATCTTGAAGCAGCGGCACGTACAGTTTCGAAGATTATTGCCAATCGAATCATCCCAGCAACGCTAGAATTCCTTGATCAGCCAACGATTGCAGCTGTTGAGGATTATGTAAAAATTGGACTTCCTACAGAAGCAAAGGCCGTTCTACTTATTGAACAAGATGGTTCACCTGAACAGGTAGATCGGGACATTTTAAAAATTGAAGAAATTTGTAAGTCAGAGCAAGCCGTTTCTGTTCAAGTTGCCAAAACGACCGAGGAGGCGGAGGCTTTAACAACAGCTAGAAGATGGGCTCTATCTGCCATCGCTAGAATTAAGCCAACAACCATTCTCGAGGATGCAACCGTACCACGTTCCGAAATAGCTAGAATGGTAAGGGCCATTAATGAAATTGGTGCTAAATACAACCTACAAATTTGTACCTTTGGACATTCAGGTGACGGAAATCTTCATCCTACCGTCCCTACTGATGCGAGAAATCGGGAAGAAATGGAGCGGGTTGAAAAAGCCTTTGAAGAAATTTTTATCAAAGCCGTTGAATTCGGTGGAACAATTACTGGAGAGCATGGTGTCGGTGTGATGAAAGCACCTTATCTTGAATTGAAGCTTGGTGAGGCAGGAATTGCAGCGATGAAGGCCATCAAGGCAGGACTCGATCCAAATAATATTATGAATCCTGGTAAGATGTTCGCGAAAGATACTAGAAAACGTGTGGTGGTTGGAAAATGACAACAGTGCAAGAACAACAAACAATTCAAACAGAATTCAAGAACCGTATGAACGAAGACGAACTACTGAACTGTATGCGCTGCGGCTTTTGCTTACCATCATGCCCAACTTATATCGAATCGGGCTTTAAAGAATCCCATTCTCCCCGTGGCCGAATTGCGTTAATGAAGGCGGTTGTCGATGGATTAATCGAGCCAGATGAAGATTTTGAGAAGTCGTTAAATCAATGTCTTGGCTGCCGTGCCTGTGAACCTGTTTGTCCATCTGGCGTCAACTATGGTCATCTACTTGAGGAAGCACGAGATATTATCAATCAAAATAAAAAGCATAGCTTACCTGTTCGCACTGTTCGCAAGGTCGTGTTTGATGGACTTTTTCCTCATCAAAATCGCATGAGAACCGCAATGGGCTTATTGGGATTTTACCAGCGCTCTGGCCTGCAAAAGGTAGCAAGAGGAACTGGCATTATGAAGCTATTCCCTGAATCATTAGCTACGATGGAAAGAGTGCTGCCAAAGGTTCCATCGATGAAGGAAATGAAAAACCGACCTGAATTCTTACCTGCAGAAGCTCCAAAAACGAAGCGAGTTGCCTTTTTCACTGGCTGTTTGATGGATACGATGTTCCTTGAGACAAATAATGCGACCATGAAGCTATTACAGCTCGCTGGTTGTGAAATCGTTATTCCAAAGGGTCAAAATTGCTGTGGTGCCCTGCATGGACATAGCGGTGAGAAGAGTGGCTCAAAGGATCTGGCAAGAAAAAATATTCAAGCCTTTGAAGATTTGGATGTCGATTACATTATCACGAATGCGGGTGGCTGTGGAGCCTTCCTTGTCGATTACGACCATCTTCTGAAGGATGACCCGGTATGGAAGGATCGTGCCATTGACTTTAAGAATAAAATAAAGGATATTACACAAATATTGTATGAAGTTGATTTTCATAAAAAGGTCAAACTAGAGCTACCATACCAAATTGTCACCTATCAGGATTCCTGTCATTTGCGAAATGTCATGAAGACAGCTGCAGCACCACGTGCCCTTTTACAAGCGATTGAAGGAGCAGACTACAAAGAGATGAAGGATGCTGATCGCTGTTGTGGCTCAGCAGGTATCTATAATATTGTCGAATCAGAAATGTCGATGCAAATTTTGGATTATAAAATGGAGCAAACAAAGGCAACTCATGCAACAACGGTCGTGAGTGCAAATCCTGGCTGTCTTCTTCAAATGAAGCTCGGGATTGAAAGAGAAGGCCTTAGCGATAAAATGAGAGCCGTGCATATTGTTGACTTATTGCAGGAGGCTGTAAAGTAATAAAACATGTAACAAGAGCGGGAATATTCCTGCTCTTTTTTTTGTGAATAGTTCATTGTCGGTGGTATACCTGAACGAGTCTTTGCTCATGGTTTTGGAGCAACAACGAAGAGAAGGTATGCTACCGACTATTATTAAGCAGGCTCATAATGGTTTTTTGTCATATTTTCCACTTATGTATTTTGAGCTTTCTCAAATACTAAATACACAGAGATTAATCTTCTGTAAATTATTTAAGGAGCTGAGAGAAATGGCAAGAAGCAGCAATAAGCTATTAGTCCCTGGGATTGAGCAATATTTAGACCAGGTTAAATATGAAATCGCACAGGAATTCGGAGTGACACTTGGTTCTGATACCGTTTCCCGAGCAAATGGATCGGTCGGCGGAGAAATCACGAAACGACTTGTTCACCAGGCTCAGGCGCAGCTATCTGGACAAAATAAATAAACGATATTCCCCAAAAACAACCAAATAAATGGCAAAGAAGTCCGGCTTGAGCGCCGGACTTCCTATTTCCTGTTTTCCTTCTCGTTTTTAACTTTGTTTGCTCGGTTCGGTTTTTCATCCTTTTTCCATTTGCTATTGGACTTTCCATTATGATTGGATTGATTTTTATTACGGGAAGGGTTTTTGTCCCAGTTATGCTTCTGATTTTTATTCTTATATTGATCAGAATTCCCCTGTTTCTTCCCCGCTTTTTCTTCTTTTAACTTATCTTCTTGACCCGGTTGTTGGTCTCTTCTTGGCTCATTCTTATTATTCTTAGGTGGAAAATGGTCTATTTTGTCATGAGGAGCTTTGTTCTTATTTATTTTTTCCTTTTTGGCTTTCCCATTATGATTTGGGGTCTGCTCCTTTTTTGTATTCTTGTCAATTACTGGATTTTGTTGCATAGTGCGACTTTCCTTTTGTCGAGAATCTTCCTTGTTCTTTCTTTTGCTTTCGGTTTGTTCAAGCTTGCCCTTTTGTTGCTCCGCCATCAGCTTCCCAGTTGAAACTCCAGCTTCTAGAGCCGTTTGTCTTTCCTTTTTGGTGGCCTCAAAGGTGATAAGCTCTCCCTTATCTTTCGTAACCGCTTCCTTCATTTCTCCTATAGCAGCCTCAAGCTTCAGATCACTCTTCTCGTTAATCTCTCCTGTGTGGACAGTGCCAACAATTACTTCCTGTTCCCCTTTAAGATAACCGCTTGTTTTCAGGCTCTTCAGGATATAGCCTGTTACTTCATGAATATCTTTGTTTCTCCACTTAGGCAGATCAGCAATAATTTTCTTCCCACTATCGTTGTAGGAAATCAACTCAATTACGGCTAAATCCTCGTTAACACCCAGTTCTATACTAAGATTAACATCAATGCTCATATAGGCGTATACTTCATCCTTGCCAATCGGGATAAAAGTAACTAGTGCAAGGATACAGGCGATAGCAAATGCGACAACCGACTTTCCTTTCCACACCTTTACATTAGAAAAAAATGTTCCTCTTTCTTCCACTGGAACCAAAATTTCTTGTCCGATTTGATAATCGTTGCTTTTTTTTCTAACTTGAAGGAATTCACCATCGGGGGTTAACAATGTTAAAAAACGTTCATTCATTTCCATAATAATTCCTTTGATCACGTTTCTAACACCCCTTTTATATAATCTCGTAAGTAAACATAATCGCCCATCAAAATCAGCGACATGGCAATAATATATTTCCGGTTTCTTTCAATTGTTTTTCTGCTTACCTGTACCAATTCTTCTAATTGTTTGATTGGGAGCTTTCTTTTTTCTAATAAAAAGCTCTTTAATTCTTCCTTCTGTACGACGATTTGAGCCACTTCCATGGCACTTTTCCTGGCATCAACATGTTTTGGAGAGTTCTTTACTAAATCCTCGAAGGTTAAGCCATATTCCCGGAGTACATGAGCAAATTGGATAATCTCATGCTTTCTTAACTCCATATCTAATTCCTTTTGAAATGCGTCAATCGACACCTTCGCTTCAATGGTCGATTGAGGATTTTCATCGTCTTGTTCTTCATTTATCTCAAAGCTCACATTCCTATGCTTGATTTGAGAACGAATATAATCAATCACCCTACGTTTAATAATGACATCAGCAAACTTCAGCATAGAGCTGCCTTTTGTTGGTTCGAATTTCTCGATCGCTTCGTGAAAGGCGATTAACCCAATGCTAAATTCATCATCTATTTCACTAATATACCTTTTGCAAACGGCTGAAACTGATTTTGCAATGAATGGCTTATAAGCTGTAATGAGTTCGTTTTGAAGTGCCAAATCACCTTTTTGTATGTATAAAACCGTTTCCTCAAGTGATTTTTCCTTCTTTTTGGTCAAGAACAATAAACCAAGCACAGTCTCACCCCTTTTTGATCACATCTATATATTACGATATGCTTGGTCTTTTTTTAAGGGTAAGGTTTTGGAAATGTGAATCCTGTGACCTGAGGTGAGATGTTTGGAGCTCCACCATAATGGATGGAGCTCCTGAATGGGCTTATTTATCTTTACCATGTTCCTTTTTGCCTTGGTCCTTTGAATGACCTTGACCATGTTTCTTTTCTTGCTGCTTCTCAGCACGCTTTGCCTGCTTTTCAGCTTCTTTCTCCTGTTTCTTTATTTCTTTTTCAACTCGCTTGTCTTGCTTTGCTACTTGTTTCTGTTTAGCCTTTTCCTGCTGTTTTATTTCCTTGATTTCTTGTCTTACCTCTTTCACCCGGTTCTTCTGGTCTTTCTTAATACTTTCAACTAAACGATCTTCCTCAACTGATTTCTCAATAGCTTGCTCATCCTTAATAACAGGAGGCTCTACAACCTCTGGCGCCTTTGCAGATGGTTGAATACCGTCTTCCTCCTTTATTTCATTCGGAATGTCAATATCAGGAGCGGAGTCATCATCTTTATTGGCGTATTTTTCTTCTATCTTTTCAAGCTTCTTCGCAAGTTTTGCATAGCTTTTTTCAATGTTCCTTTGAAGTGCTGCCTTTGCAACCGGATTCTTTACCTTTTCTAGAGCTGCTTTCAAGGCAATAATATTTTGGGAAATGAGCTTTTCCACTTCATTATAGGAATCCTCAACAGTTGTCTCCTCACCCGTTTTCGGTGTCACCGTTTCTTCCGTAGTGGAAGCTTCTTCGTCCTTTGGAGCGGAGTCGTCATTTGTCACCTTCGAATTCTCCTCTTCTTCAACTGTAGAAGACCCACTTTCCGCTAAATCTCCCGCACTATCCAGATTCTCGAGCGCTTTTTGGATAGTCTCCAGTGCTTTATCCTCTTCTCCATTTTTGAAAAGAGCCTCTGCTTCCGCCAATCGTTCAGATGCATATGTAGTAAATAGTTTCGCTTCCTCTTCGTTATCGAAGGTAAAGGCGAGCTTTATTTTTTCTAAGACTGTTTTTGCAAAATAAAAGAAGTCTCCAGGAAGAAGGGAGGGAGCTTCCGTATTTTGATCAACTGTTGCTTCATTACCATCTTCGCTTGTTATGCTATTCAAATCAGTCTCAGCGTTCTGATTCACTGCTTTTGTATCATCTACAACTGTGAGGCCAAGCCCATTATCTTCAGCAAATGCTGGTGTTGTGGAGAATACCAAAAATCCTGTTGCTGCTATTGCGAGTAATTTCTTCGATTTTTTGTTCATCTTCTTTCACCTCATGATTTTTTTAAGGCGGCCGCCATCTATTAAAGAGATACGGACGAGCAAAATCCATTTTGGGGGTTGGGAAAATAAAAAAACAATAAATCGACATTTTTGGTCCAGAAATGAACGCAAAAAAAAGCAGCCGATAGAGTAGCTGCTCAAGTGAATGCTATAGTTTTGAAATTCTAATCCCTGTAAACCCAAAGAAAAGTGTAATAATAGGAGATAGGAGACAGAAGAAGGCATATGGTGCATAATCAATCGTGTCGACACCCAGAACTCCTGACAAAAAGACTCCACACACTCCCCATGGAACGAGTGGATTAATCACCGTCCCTGCATCCTCCAAGATTCGGGATAGATTTTTTAGATGAAGCCCTGCTTTTTTAAAGGGCTGCTCAAATGCATTTCCTGTTAGAAGGATCGATAAATATTGCTCTCCTACTAAAAAATTGATACCAATGGCAGTTGTTACCGTTGAAAGAACTAGAAGTGGCACTTTATATAGGAAAGCGGAAATGGCACTTAGAAGAGCATCCATAATCCCAATTTTGAACAAAAGCCCTCCTAAAGCTAGTGCAAGGAGCACGAGCGACATAGAAAACATCATGCTTTCCATCCCTCCTCTGCCTAAGAGCACATCGATTTCTTCCACACCACTCTTTAGTTCAAAGCCGCTAAACAAGAGCTTAATCATAACTGCAAAGTTAAAATTCTCCTGAACGAAAAATGTCAACACTAATGATGATAGAATTCCTGCGGATAAAGTAACAATGGACGAAACTCTTTTGATTGCCAAAATTGTAAGCACAAGAAATGGCAAGATAGAGTATAAGTGTACGAGATTTAAAGAGCGTAAGATTTCTTTTAATAAAGTAATCTTCTCAAAGCTAGCTGATGCTTCAGCTGGTGAAAGTATAGCAAATAGAACGAAGGATAACAGGAAAGCTGGGACCGTTGTCCACATCATATTTTTGATGTGCTCGAATAAATCTACCTTCACAGTCATTGAAGCAAGATTCGTTGTATCTGATATGGGAGACATTTTATCACCAAAGAAAGCCCCCGAAATAATCGCCCCCGCTGTAATAGGCAATGAGAAATCCAATGCTGAGCTGACACTCATAAAGGCAACGCCTAAGGTTGCAGCTGTCGTTAGCGAGCTCCCAATGCTAATGCCAATTAGTGATGTCACAACAAACACAACACAGTAAAAAAATTTACCGTTTACAAACTCTAATGCAAAATAGATGAAGGTTGGAATCGTGCCACTAGCCATCCAGCTGCTAATCAGCATGCCAATAAAAAAGAAGATCATCACTGCGCCAAGCCCAGATTTTGCCCCTTCAATCATCCCACTCTCTAAGTCTTTAATGGAAACCTTTTTGACCATTCCATATACAAATAGCAAAAAAATTGCGAGGACAATCGGAATATGTGGAACAGCTTCGTATTTGATAATAAGAAAACTAACTCCTCCCAAAATAAGCAAGGTTAGTAGAATAGCCTCCAAGAAAGTTAGTTTTAGTATTGCTGGCTCCTGTCTCATCGCCTTATCCCTCGTTCAAAAGTATTTTCGCACTGAAACGCTTTTTAGCGTTAAAGCAAAGAATAACATTATATTAATATATGATTAGGACGGATGTCAATGTAAAGCCAAAATAAAAAACGACCCATATTTGAGTCGTTTTCCTTGTATGTTACTGGTAATCATCCATCGGATTGTATAATTTGATATCAGGATTTTTGTCCTGGAACCATCGGAGCGCAAAATCATTTTCAAAAAGGAAGGCTAATTTTCCATAGCGATCCTTCACGAGAATACTTCTTTGAGCAGATAAATTTTCATTCACGGTTTCATTTTCGACCCATCTCGTGATTTTCGAGCCTAACCGCTCCATAATCACTTCGACATTGTACTCATTCTTCATGCGGTGCTCAAAGACTTCAAATTGCAGCTGACCGACTGCCCCTAATAAATAATCCTCATTTCTGACATTCCGAAAAAGCTGAATCGCTCCCTCTTGCACTAACTGCTCGATTCCCTTGTAAAAATGCTTTTGCTTCATGACGTTCTTAGCGGTTACACGTACAAACAGCTCCGGTGTAAACTGTGGTAATCTCTCATATTGGAAATCATTCTTGCCCACAGTCAACGTATCTCCAATTTGGTACATACCTGGATCGTATAAGCCAATGATGTCTCCACTTACAGCCTCTTCAACTGTGCTGCGATCATCTGCCATAAACTGTGTAGATTGGGCGAGCTTTATTTGCTTGTTCAATCTCGGTAAGTTGACCGTCATCCCTCTTTCAAATTTTCCTGAACAAATGCGTAAGAAGGCAATTCTGTCCCGATGGGCTGGATTCATGTTGGCTTGAATCTTGAAAATAAATCCAGAAAACTCTTCAGACAACGGATCGATTTTACCCTCGGTTGAATTTCTTCCTTGAGGGGGTGGAGCGAATTGTAAATAGGTCTCAAGGAAGGTTTGGACACCAAAGTTTGTTAAGGCACTTCCGAAAAATACAGGTGTCAGTTCACCATTCTCGATTCTTTCTCGGGAAAATTCATTTCCAGCCTCATTTAGCAGCATAATTTCTTCAAGCGTCTGGTCATAGAGGCCGCTTTGCTTAAGAGGGTGCTCCCCTTCAATTTCTCCATCCTCATTAAGCTCCACATAGCGTTTGTCCTCGTCCACACGAAATTGCTCAATTCGCTTATAGTAGCGGTCATAGATCCCTAGGAATTCCTTGCCCATACCGATTGGCCAGTTCATTGGATAGGATTCTATTTCCATGACCTCCTCAAGCTCTGCAAGCAGCTCTAAAGGAGTTCTGCCTTCTCGGTCTAGCTTATTAATGAAGGTAAATATCGGAATTCCACGCATGCGGCAAACCTTGAACAGCTTTAAGGTCTGCTCCTCAATTCCTTTTGCTGAATCGATAATCATCACAGCACTATCAACAGCGGTTAGTGTTCGATACGTATCCTCACTAAAATCCTGGTGTCCTGGGGTATCTAAGATATTTACACGACAGTTTTGATACTCAAATTGCATCACGCTTGATGTTACTGAAATCCCACGTTGCTTCTCAATTTCCATCCAGTC
>DLCS01000225.1:0-7145 GCA_002480735.1 Bacillaceae bacterium UBA7792
CATGATCGGCGGCATGCTCGAATGGAAGGGCGAAATTGTATTATAAGGACAAAAAAGAGCAATCCGCTGAACTAGTGGGGTTGCTCTTGCTCTATTCGGGCGATACAGCGTTCTATCGTTGCAATTTTATTGAAAATGACATCATTATTCATAAATACTTCCTCTTTTCATAATTCCTTGAAGAATTTCCGCACGCTGTTCATTTAAGTGGGCATACATGGATAACGCCTTCATGCGTTCGCGGTTAAAGATAGACTCATCCCTGCAATAAATAACCTCCCCAGTAGAAAAAATCTGCGCAGCAAATACCGTATCGACTTCGCGAATATCAACTAAGTCTATTTCCATACCAAGGGTGTCAGCAAGTTTTTGGGCATATATGAATCGTTCATAGGGGGAAAGCTTCTTATCCGCATAATAGGCTATGTCAAGATCACTTTCATCTCTTACGTTTCCTTTTGCATAGGAGCCGAATATAAGGACAAAAACAGCTTTTACTTCTTCAATAAAATCTTTTTTAATCAGATCTCGCCATCGCTCGTTCAATCTAACCACCTCATCTCTTATCCTCATTATAAGAAGTCTCATCTTAATAGTAAAGAAACCGATAATACTTAACTGAAGTTTTAAAATATTCAAACTCTGTCAATGCTATTAAAAAGATTAGGAGGGAATCAAAATGATTCAGGTCAAATTATTTGATCAGGAACATGAGAAGGATTTGGAAAACGAAATGAATCGTTTTCTGGAACGACTTGATGAGAAAAAACTCCTCGACATTAAATACAATATTGCCGCACTTCCAGAGGATGAAGGGGAGAAAGAGCAAATTTATTGTTTTTCGGCAATGATTATATACCGGAAATAAGCCGAATTCCACTAGCTATGGAATTCGGCTTTCGGAATTATTTATTTTCAGTTAAAGGAACAATCAATTGTAATTCTTTTATCTCTTCTTTAAAACCATCACGATTCGTCTCGCTCGGCTTGAGGGTTAGAGACTTTGGAATGGTATCCATTGGAGGTAAAGTTAGAATCATATGATGACCAAATTTCCCTGCTGCCATCCCCGTTTGTAATTTCAATTTATCATATACTTGCCCGCTCTCATCAACTACAGAGAAATCAAACCATGGCCAAGTGTCGTTCTCATCCATTTCAGCGGGGTAATCAACCGTGAGATCGATTCTTGTTGATAAAGGAGAAAAGGTGACTTTGTCAGCGGTCAAAGTATAAAGGTCATCAGCCGTCTTCGCCTTCACTTCTGGATAAAACTCTGACACATCCCCTCTTATCTTTTCAAGTGGGAAAGCCACCTCTAGCTTGCCTTCATAACCAAACAGGTCCTCTCCATGAATAGCAATTTCAACGTTGTCGCCATATTCATCATAATCGGAAAAAGTCAGTTGATGGTGTTCAATGATTGTCTTCGAATTGATGTCATCTTGCCCTGTTGATCCGATTGCTGGTGTAACTTCTTGCCCATTTATCGTTAGATAACTAAAGCCAACCACTTCTTCTTCGAGAGAAAGTCCCTTTTCTCCTGTGTAGACGACTGTTACGATTAATCGGGTTCCGTCGTAAGCCGCTTCTTTGACTGTCATGGTTAAGCCGTTTTTACTAGCTTGCTTGTCAATGGTTGTCATAAGCTGATCCTGCTCAATTTTGTCTGAAGCAATATCTCTAAAGTCTTTGTAAATGGGACCGATAAGCGGGATATTTGATAATGCCTCTGCCATGCCTGTTGAAACAAATCCAGAACCAAGCAAAGAGATACATAACCCACACGCCACCAAAATGGAACGTTTTGTCGTTCGTCCTCCTTTTCTTTTTTTCTTCGCTTGAATAATAGCAGCGTTCTCCCTTGCCATTAGTTTTTCAATAGGGACATTTATATTGTCAACAGATTGATTGAATTGTTCTTTATTCATAAAGATAGCCCTCCTTTAATATGGGTCTTAGCTCATTTCTCGCTCTGCTTAAGTGTGATTTCACGGTACCTTCGGGATAATTCATGATGGCGGCAATTTCCTTAATGGATAGATCGTGATAATACCTCAACAAAATAATGGTCTTAACAGTAGGATTTAAGCATTTAAAGGCTTCTGATAAATCCATTGAATTGATGATATAATCAACATTTTCGGAAGCGATTAATTCAGTGAAAAATTCTTCACTATCTGTAGTAAAATGTCGGGACTCTTTTCGAATAAAATCAATCGCCTTAAAAACTAGTATTTTCGTTATCCAACTTGAAAAGCTTTCTGGCTTTTTTAATGTTTTAATAGAAAGATAGGCTTTATAAATAGTCTCTTGATAGATATCGAGCGCATCCTGCTCATTTCTTACATACGCATAGGCCGTTCGATACAGCTTTTCTCGAACAGAACCAATCAGTTCTTCAAATGCTTCATCATCTCCCTTTTTTGCATTTTTTACTAATTTAGCTATATCCATTTTTGGTTCTCCTCTCCGTTACACATTAAAGTCGAACGAGGATGTCAATCGGTTGCAAGAAATCATAGATTTATTTCTAAACATGGTTGTTTAAGGGTGCATGTATTGGAAGAATGCTTAGGAACGCAAACAAAAAAGCCTAATTTTTCACCAAAAATTAGGCTTTTCTAACAGATCTATTCTTTCTGAAGCGCATATTCAGCGGCATTCGTTCCAGCAAGCCTTCCGGTTACGAGGGCTGACGTGATATTATAGCCTCCCGTATAGCCGTGAATATCTAGAATTTCTCCGCAAAAATATAAACCACTCATTTTTTTTGAGGCAAGTGTCTGTGGTTCAACCTCTTTGACGGAGACACCTCCGCCTGTGACAAAAGCTTTCTCTAGCGGCAAGGTGCCATTGACTTTAATCTCAAAATGCTTACAGCTATGGGCAAAAGCTCGAATTTTTTCCACAGAGAGATTTGCACCTTGTGTGGCAGCATCAATCCCATTAGCTTCAAGCAAAAATAATAGGTATCTTTCAGGAAGAATGCCTTTCCACACATTCTTCATACTTTTTTTCGGCTCTGCCTTCAGAAGAGCGTATAATTCCTGAAATAGCTCCTCTTCATTCTTCCCTGGAAGAGCATCTAGACTCATCGTTACTTCAGGTAGCTTCCATTTTTTCATCGCTTTGACAACAAACTGACTGCACCGGAGCACGGCGGGACCACTTATTCCAAAATGGGTAAAGATCATGTCCATTTGATGGGTGATAATGGGCTTACCCTTTGGATTTAGCACACTGAGGGCAATGTCCCTAAGTGATAGGCCTTGTAAAGTTTTTTCACGAATAAAGGCCTCCGAAGATGTTAACGGCACCTCCGTTGGATACAATTCTGTAATCGTATGTCCAGCTTTCTCAGCCCAAGCATAGCCATCACCTGTTGACCCAGTATGGGGAACGGATTTTCCACCAACGGCTATTACAAGGGATTTTCCTTCATAGCTTTCACCATTTCTTAAAAGAACAGAGGCTATCCGGTTGTCATGATAGCTGATATCCTGAACAGGAGAATTAGTCTTCACTTCGACCTTTAATTCCTTTAACCGATTCAACATAGCGTCAACAACAGACTGAGCTTTATTGGACACCGGGAACATTCGCCCGTGATCCTCTTCCTTCAGCTGGATTCCAAGTTTCTCAAAAAAGGTGATAATATCTTCATTATTAAAAATCGAAAAGGCACTGTATAAAAACCGCCCATTACCAGGGATATGCTTGATAATTTCGTCAACAGGGAGGCGGTTTGTGACATTGCAGCGCCCGCCACCTGAAATAGCTAGCTTTCTTCCGAGCTTGTCCCCTTTATCAATTAGGAGTACCTTCGCTCCTTGTTCACCTGCCGCGATTCCAGCCATTAAACCAGAGGGACCTCCGCCGATTATGATTACATCATACTTCATATTTCTTTCTCCTTCTGAAACTTCTTCTGTATATTATAAGCATTGGGATATATTATTGGAAAGAATACATAGGAAAAAAGTAGAACTTGTTATCAAAGAAGTGTAAACTGTACCTAGTTATTTCTGTAGTATTTAAATTAGGATGGATAGGATGTTAGGTTATGTCATCAAAGCTTATTAGGGGTACATTTATTTTGACCCTTGGTACATTTATTTCTAAATTCTTAGGATTGTTCTATGTCATTCCGTTTTTTGCTTTAGTTAAAGAAGATGGTACAGCATTATACAATTATGCCTATGTACCATATACGATTTTCATTAGTATTGCAACAGCAGGAATTCCTGCTTCCGTATCCAAATTTGTTTCTAAATATAACGCGATAGAAGAATATGCAGTTGGAAGAAAGCTGTTCAAAACGGGTCTTTTCTTGATGGCGATCACAGGAATTCTATCGTTTCTTGTCCTTTATGTTTCAGCTCCGAATTTAGCAACGATGGTTATTTCTGAAAAAGATCATCTTTCAAGTCCTGAGGATGTGACAACGGTCATTAGGGCTGTGAGCTTCGCGCTAATAATAGTCCCGTTCATGTCTATAATCAGGGGATTTTTCCAAGGACATCAATCAATGGGTCCAACGGCTGTCTCACAAGTTGTAGAACAGATCGTGCGAATTGTTTTTGTTCTAGCAGGAGCCTTTGTTGTATTGAAGGTCATGAAGGGAAGCTTGGTAACAGCAGTGAGCTTCTCCGTTTTTGCGGCATTTATCGGTGGACTTGGCGGTCTTGTCGTTCTATTTTGGTACTGGTACAAACGAAAGCCTCATTTAGATGAATTATTGCTACAGGACAAAGGTACGGTCGATGTCTCCGTCAAGGAAATTTATAAGGAAATCCTGCTTTATTCGATTCCATTTGTTCTTGTGGGAATTTCCAACCCATTGTTTCAATTCATTGATCAATTGACCTTTAACCGTACAATGGTTTCGATCGGTGTGGATGGAAAATTGGCGGAGCACATGTTCTCGATCTTGAATTTCCAATCACAAAAGCTCGTCATCATTCCAGTATCCCTGGCTACAGCCTTTTCACTAACATTAGTGCCAGCGGTGACGAAATCATTTACAGAGGGTGATCAAAAGGGCTTAAATCATCAATTAAATCAAACATTCCAGGTTCTCATGTATTTAACTTTACCTGCGGCGGTCGGTCTATCGCTGTTAGCGGAACCTATTTATAATGTTTTTTATAAGCATGATCCGATGGGTACAGAAGTATTGCAAGTGTATGCACCGGTTGCGATATTATTCGCACTTTATGCCGTAACGGCCGCCATCTTGCAAGGAATCGATGCGCAGAAATTCAATATTTTGAGCTTGTTGGTGGGCATCCTTATCAAGCTAAGTTTAAATATTCCGCTCATTAAGATGATGGAAACGAAGGGTGCGATATTGGCAACTGTTCTCGGTTACGTTGCTGCTATCTTGATCAACCTCATTGCAATCAAGTATTTTTCAAAATATCGGTTCAGACTTGTTGTACGGAGAGGGATGTTAATTATTATCTTTACGGGCATCATGTATGGAGCCACGAAAATCGCTTATTGGTTGCTAACGATGTTTTTGTCTCCAGAATCCAAATGGCAGGCTCTTGTACTGGTTATTATTTGTGGATTGATTGGTGCAGGCTCATATTTCTATCTTGGACTCAAATCAAAGCTAATAAATTTCTTATTTGGAAACCGTGTGGACAAACTAAAAGAAAAATTGCATATAAAGGGCTAGGCTTCATGAAACAGGTCCCCGCAACTAGCGGAGACCTATTTTTTAAAAGAAAATCTCATGTATACTCTTAGAAATTACTACCCGTTATACCAAGGCGTCGTTCGACTCGATTGAGTCTTCGGTTTAAACGGTCTACTTCTCGATCAAGCCTATCTACTTGACGCTCTAATCTATCTAGGCGTTGGTTCACATTTGTTCCTCCACCAGGAAAACCAGGAACTCCGGGGAAAAATAAGCCTTGTCCTTGTCCTTGTCCTTGACCCTGACCTTGTTGTCGATAATAATACATGCCATACACCTCCTTGAGGGAAAAATGTTGTGATTAGAATAGCGATTTCTTGTGAAAGGCTACAACCTATAGCCGTGATACCAGTCTATGATGAGTTTGATGGAGTGTAAGGGCCAATGCCTATTTAAGGAGGCTGTTTCGTAACGTTTGTTGCGATGGCAATAGGCCTAATACCAGCCATCACGTTTAGAAGGAAAATGGAGGATAAAAATGAGAATTGATAAAATGCTTGCCAACCTAGGCTTTGGCAGTCGAAAAGAGGTAAAGAAGCTATTAAAGGATGGCGCTGTCAAGATAAATGATGTGCTAGTGAAGGATGCCAAACAGCATGCGGATCCAGAAAAAGACACAGTTACCTTACATGGTGAGGTGATTGAATACAAGGAGTTTATTTACTTGATGATGAATAAGCCACCAGGGGTCATTTCTGCCACCGAGGACAACTATGATAAAACTGTGGTCGATCTTCTAGAAATGGAGGATGCTGTTTATTCTCCTTTTCCTGTTGGACGATTGGATAAGGATACAGAGGGGTTGCTCCTCTTGACCAATGATGGACAGCTGGCCCATCGCCTGCTATCTCCCAAAAAGCATGTTCCGAAAACCTACTTTGCAGTAATTGATCAAGAAGTAACGGAGGAAGATATACAGGCTTTTAAACAGGGCGTTACCTTGGATGATGGATATGAAACGAAGCCTGGAGAGCTGAAAATCCTAAAATCGGGCATCCACTCCGATATAGAATTGACAATTACCGAAGGGAAATTTCATCAAGTAAAGAGGATGTTTGAAGCGGTTGGGAAAAGAGTGGTTTATTTAAAGAGACTATCAATGGGGCCACTTGAGTTAGATGAATCACTTGAGCTTGGGGAATATCGAGAATTAACCGCGGAGGAAATCAAAAGTCTAACAGAATATGAGTCTCGATAAGGAAATCGCCTTCAACTATGAAGGCGATTTCAAATTTTGCGTCATTATGATGTCAATTTTACTTTCTTTTTAGTTGTTGTCCACTTGCCTCGGCTCGGGCTTACCACTAAGTCGTTATAAGCAAGGACATTCAAATCTCGTTGAATAGTCCGAGGAGTTATACCAAATTCCTCTACAAGTTCTTGTGTCGTTACAGTTCCTTTTTGATTAATAAACATATAGACGGATTTGATTCGGTTT
>DLCS01000225.1:7276-16721 GCA_002480735.1 Bacillaceae bacterium UBA7792
TTTAACATTCGGTTAGTTGAAGGTTTCAAAGAACCACTCCCTATCCTTTTTTCAAACCTGTGGCATATCCTACGACTGACATGTATTTGAGAGGTCTTTCTCCTTATATGTAATCTTCTGCCCTAGACAACCCCTTTATCGTTTTATTCCAAAGCCCTATTTTCATGTTTAACCTTATAGACTAATTGTAAACCTATTTTCAAATAATTTCTACTTTGGCGAATTAATGTAATATAACTTTTACATTTTAAAGTGGATTTGAGTATTATCACCCTCTTTCCTAGAGCTTAGTAATACTTATGGAAGAGGACGAGCCAATTATGAATAAAATTTGAATATTTTCTAAATAGGACAATAATTTCCTGTATCTGAGTTTGTTTTTCTAAGCTATAATAAAAACTTAGTTTGGACTAAAAATGGAAAGGAAGAAAATGATTTGGAACCTACGATTGAAAACCAACTCGTCCATCGTAAAGAAACAATTTACTTTGCACTTGTTCTTCTTTTTAGCATCTTAACGTATTTATTTTTAACTTTTTCTATTATTGGTTTATTTGTCATTGCTTTTATCATTTTCTTTTCAGTTGTATTGCATGGCCTGTATGTTGGTGGGATTCGCCGAAACGGAGTACGGTTAAGTGAGGAACAGTTTCCTGAGCTTTATCAGAAGGCAATGGTGGTTGCCAAGGATATGGGGCTCAGCAAAATCCCAGATATTTATGTCATGGAGTCTGAGGGAATGCTGAATGCTTTTGCGACTAGGTTTTTTATGAAGGATATGGTCGTTTTATATTCAGGTATATTTGATCTGATTGAGAAGAATGGGGAAAAGGAAGTTCTATTTGTGCTTGCCCATGAGTTTGCTCATTTAAAACGGAAGCATGTCCTTATTAGTCTATTGATTTTGCCTGCGATGTGGGTGCCCTTTTTGGGAAATGCCTATTTAAGAGCTTGTGAGTATACCTGTGATCGTTATGCCACCTATTATATTCAATCCTTGGAGGCGGCTACGAACGGCTTATTAATGCTGGCGATTGGGAAGGAGCTCTATTCTAAGGTAAATCATGAGGTCTATATGAAGCAGCTACAGACGGAAGCGGGATTTTTTGTGTGGCTGAACGAAAAGCTGTCTACCCATCCGCATTTGCCAAAGCGTGTATATGAATTAAAGAAATGCTATGCTCCTGAAACAACGATTGAGCTGAAGGAGCCAAAGGGAAGAGTTTGGCTTGGATTAGGTGTGTCGGTTCTGGCGGTGTTTATCGTCGGGGCAGGGTTATTTTTCACGGTAAAGGCTGTGGAGAAACTCGACCTATTCTCTGACTTAGCCATGGAAATAGAAGGGACGACTCCCTTAATGAATGCAGCGATGGATAATGATGTCGATAAGATTCATTCTTTAATCGAAGATGGGGTCGATATTAATGAGGTGGATAGTGATGGGACAACCGCTCTTCACTGGGCAGTTAGTTATGCAAACTACGAGGCCGCCGAGGACCTGCTTGAGAAGGGGGCCGATCCTAATACAATCGATACCTATGAGACTACCCCACTAATGAGTGCAGTGTTTTCGGATGATGTAGAGATGGTCAAGCTACTGTTAGCGCATGGAGCTGACCCAACGGTTAAGGATTCAACTGGTTACACTGCTTATGATTATGCGGTTGATTATGAGAATGAAGAGATTATGAAGCTATTTGAGATGGAATAATGATCTTGAGCTATCCTTTTGGGTAGCTTTTTTCATTTTACTCAACTTTAGCAGACTGAAATCAGCTAATAAGCCTTGATATAACTTGGAAGTCTGAAGATCCACTGTTCGAGTTGACTTTGAATTAACTTTTTGATTTTCTTTTTTGTTTGGTTTAGTGTGTCTTGAAGAAACTCGATTAACTGCTGTAATGCGACAGCCCAATCAAGTTCATTCACTTCATCACATAATTCATAAAACAGGCCACCTAGTGTTCGTTGATCGGTGTTACAACGATTTTGCCATGACAGAACGGTAAATCAAGCAAACACAATTGTTGTGTGAGAAACAAGCGCATCATAGAACTGTTTTGGAACTCTTTTTCAAGTTTCAAAAGAGATTTGGCGTCTTAAAGAACACCTCGATATCCCAGCGCATTCCATAAATTTGAACGATTTCTTGTTCTGAAAGAGTGCAATCAGTACTGAGGATAGCCAGCTACTCACTTTTCTTGTTTCTATTTTGCATGAATGCAACTTTAATCGAGGTTCCGTTAGCCATAACTGTATGGATAGAACAAAGAATTCCCTTGTTTGATTGAACTGGTTGAGCTAAACGATACAACTGTTTTAAGGAAACTAACCGACCAATTGATGTTATAGCCTTGTTGGTTTCTCTAACCATCCCAATTACATCTAATCCTTGATCAACGATAGCTTTAACAGGTGGCATCGTAAATCAAGAATCCATTAATACATAACTAGCATCAATTTCACTAGCTAAAGCACGCTCAATCATGTCAGGAATTCGGGCAGGTGCAGATAATAATGCATCTTTCCGACGTTGATAGCCACAGGTACGTTTGTCAACTTGTTCGGAAATCCTATTGATTTGGCTTTCTTTGAACTGAGTAGGGGAAAATCATAGGCATAAATGTATAGCCATCGGACCAGCCTAAAGTCAGCATGCGAAAGCCCTTGAAAAAGCACATTTTAAGTGAAGCGTGCTCAAAGCAGCGAGCAAGTAGTTCAACAGCTTTACTACGATTATGAATTATAAGCTGAATCATCAATAATCAGCACTTTCGACCGTTTCTTGTCAGTAAGACGCTCGACTTTACCGATGGTACAGGCACTCAAAAGTAATAGAAAACGACGCCATTAGAATGTTGAATGTTTTAAAAAACGATTGACAGCATCCTTCGCTGAGGTTCATCTACTTTCTTTGAATTAAGAAGTATAAACCAGTTTTTATGCTGGAAAATTAGGCAAAAGACAATGAGTGTAATGAACACTTGATTCTGAATCGTCCATTCGCTTTGACCGTAAAACTTTTTTATTCTGAGGTGCTGTTTGATCCATTTGAAAAATAATTCAATCGCCCAGCGTGATTTGTACAACTCTGAAATTTCATCAGCTTCCAAATCGAAACGGTTGGTGATTAAATGGAGTTCATTTCCTTTTGAATCCAGAACTTTTATCAGTCGAAAATAATTTTCAGCACGATTTTGTGTCGTTCCAATCAGCACCATTTGGTCCGATAAAACAGAAGAATTTTCCGGTAGTTTAAAGTTGTAAACTTCCCGTATAACAGCGTTCTTACGAAGCCTTGAAAGAAAAAAGTAACAATAATCGGTCATGCGGTCAAAACGTTCGTAATCTAAGTAACCATGGTCGAACACATACATGAATTCTTTGTCATCTACCATGATTTCAAGCTGGCCACGGTCATGTTCTTTTGCCGTTGGTATAACGGCTTTTTCTGGGTAAGAAGTACCTTTTTCCATAAGTACAAGCCGCGGATGCAGTTTTACTCCAGCCTTTGTTTTGCGGAATTTTGCCCATTTATGACTCGTCAAATTGAGTGGCAAGGTACTTGAATCGATCATTTTTAATGGCATCACAAGTTTCGTGTAATGTGTTTTGACATGAATCTGGGACACCAAATCAAGAAAAAGCCTTTGGAATAGATCAGGATTCATCCCATTTAAACGGCGTGACAGCTGAGAAATACTAATAGAATCAAGGTCAATTCCCTTTTGAAGCTGATCATTGAAAAGACAATCTCCCAGCTCATAAAGGCATTCTACTTCTTGTAGCTGCACAAAAAGAAGTAATTTTAGGAACGACTCCGTCGTTAATTTCTTTGTATAGTAATCAAATTTCATCGTTTTCACCTGTTCCTCAAATAATTGAAGATTTATTGGTGAAAACCATTGTCCAAATGAAGTTTTTCGTGTAATCTTGTCCATGAGCTAGTCCTATTATATTGGATTTGGACGGATTACCACCTGACCTATCCATTATAAAGGACTTTTTCTTTGCAGAAAATAAAAATAGTGAAGATTATGAGTCTTTTCAACATTAGAAATCAATTAATGCAACACTAATGATCCTTAATGTAAAAATAATTTGTGTGATATATTATTCTGACTATTCACTATATGCTATAATTAGGAAAAATAAAATTAGGTGATGCCATAATGAAAAGATTCATGCTACTAGTAGTTCTATTGCTTGCGGGATGTACAAATGTCGCCGAGCAAACGGATACTTCAAAAAATCCCAATCCGGTAAATGATAATTCTATTACCTCAGAAGTAAATAATCCAGAATTTGAGTTCATCCCTTTTTACAAGCAGTATTTCGAATATATTTCTAAAGAGCCTTCCTCGCAAAAGGAGAGAGATGAATATTTTTTAGATTTAGTTGTTAAACCACTTAGTAACGAAATCTACGGAGATAGTTTATCTATCTATCCTGATGAACTATTTTTTTCCCCACCGTATGATATAGAAAAATTAGAAGGATATCTATCGGAATTGGAAAACCAACATACTCAAATTACCGGCTATTTAAAAGGGGCTTTAGAAAGGGCAAATGAGCATCTTCCTGGTGGAAACTATCGAGTTTTTCTATTGCCGTTTAACCCTGATATCAGTTCCTCTTATATGAATGGGGTTCAGGGTTTTACACTTGAGACAGGTGACATCGTGCTGCAAATTGACCCGAATATTTATTCTAAAACAAGTTTAAGTTGGTTGGTTACCCACGAATACCATCATGCTGTCTATATGAATATTTCCGATTACAAAACCCGTGATTATCATCTATTAGACCACGTTATTATGGAGGGAAAGGCAGATATTTTTACTAAAATTTTATATCCTGACTATTCTGTGCCGTGGATTGAGCCGTTAAAACCCAATAAGAGTGAGCTTGTTTTACAGTTTATTACAGAAAATAGAGGTTCCTATGATTTTGGGAATGTGTATAAACTTCGTTTAGGCAGCTTTGAAGATGGCCTACCTACATGGTCCAATTACAAAATTTCCTATCAAATAATGGAAAAATTTTTAACGAATAACCCTGACCTTTCTATCATTGAGTGGACAATGATGACTGCGGATGAAATTTTTGACCAAACTGAATTAGTGAGTAAAGATTAGAATGAGAAAAAGGGTGACTCACTGTGATGTATGGCTAATTTTACGTAATGGGGGAAAACTAGGCAATCCTTTGACAGACAGGGATCGCTCTTTTTCTTTTTTGAGGTATAGGGTGGAGGAAAATAATATAAATAAACTTCCCCCGAATAAAGATGAAGGTTATTGATCGGTGGTGTTAGCTGTGCGAAATGTTCCTAGTTTAATGTAGTATGGTTACAACACTCTGGTAAAGGCTAGGAAGTTCCTGTCGGAACTGAAGGGTTATATCGAAGAATCAAATGAAGGTAAGCCTTGAAGGGTTCTCTCTTAGTCGACTAGCACTGGATTTAGTAAGATGATAATGTTATAAGTTCGACAAAAAGGCGTGAGAAATTACTGTAGCAGTTCTGCAACCGAAAGCCTGCTTGGGTTGATTGAATAAGATGAGGATGACGGATCGTTTAACAATAAATGACTTTAAGGAATAGAGCAAGAGTAACTCATTAGCTTAATCCAATCTAAACTCACAAACTATCATCCAAAGACGGTTAGGTGAGTATTTATTCCCTAAACCAAACGATGACAAACGTCCATTAGGTATCCCTTTCAAGATTTATAGAATTATTCAGCAATGTTTCAAACAAGTTTTAGAACCGATTGTTGAAGCCAAATTCTATAAACATAGCTAAGGTTTTAGACCCTTACAGTCTGCCCATCACGCAATTGCTAGAGCAAAACACAATAAACAGTGGAAATCTTTACTTTGTAGTAGATATAGATATTAAAGGTTTCTTTGATAATGTTAATCACATACTACTCCTAAAGCAATTATGGAATATGGGCATACGGGATAAAAAGTAATGCGAAATAATTAGCAAGATGTTAAAAGCTGAAATTGAAGGAGAAGGTAGACCCTCGAAAGGGCACACCTTGCGGGGCGCTTTTAGTCGGAACACCTTCAACTTTAATCTTTGCTTTAATAGCTTTGAAATGATACAAAGTAAAAGTTTATCTTTAATTCCTATTGACTATATTTGTTTGAGTGGCTTAGTATAATTGACAGTATCAAAAAAACCTATATGTCAATGATAAAGCCCCACCATATTAATAAGCGATTCAAATCTTGTCTTGGCGTGGTAGGTACTTCTATTTGGTTTAAATCTATAACTATGTCTACGAAATTTTACCTCACAAATAGGTTCTAAAAAATTGTAGGATCCATTGTTGAATAATCCTATTGGTATAAGTTTTCCATTAGATTTGGAATAAAAATAAAAACGTTTTGAAAGGATATTTGCCAAGGTATTTTAGGATTCAAATATGGTGTTTGTTCCTATTTATGCTCAACGGTATAAAACAAACCTCTGTTTTTCATAAGATGTATGTAATTATACTGCGGAAGTCAAAACAAAAAAATGCGATAATTTAAAGTCAACAAACAAAAGCGTATTAAGCTATGTCATGAAAAACTTCATTCCAAACCGTACGATTGAATATAATGGTAACTGCATCAGAGTTCAAAGCTCAATATGGCAAAAGTGCAGTCACGGGAGCAGAACTAGGGAAAAGCGATTGGCACTGTCATCACAAGATTCCTTATTGCATTTCGAAGGATAAATATTTAAATCATCGTTCCATGAAGCTGTTCATATACTTATTCATCTTAAAGATGACAATAAAATTAATTTTTCGCTTGATGTTTTAAAACTAAGCATCAAGCAGAAGGGAAAAGTCAATAAACTCCGGTATTAAAGAAGGAAATCGCCCGTTTATTGTTGAACTATAGGTATAGTACTGTTAAAAAAACAATCGAAAATATTACATAAACTCTTCCGTATGATAGTTAAAAATCACTTTAAAAAAGGGTGGGGTGATTAATGGGGATGTAGGTAATACGGTCTTAAAATAATATAGAGACAAAGACGAAAGAAAATGAGATTGAACGAATAAATTTTAATAAAAATATGAGGAGGAAAACCTATGATTATAGCCATGCCCTCACTGGTTACGCTGATGGCTCTATTCGTAATTTTAACTATTCTATTTGTAGTAACCCCTGTTTACGTATATAAAGATGCAATTGGATATGAGATGAGTAGAAAGTTTGCTGTTTTATCGGTAATGCTTGTAATCTTTTTTCCTGTCGTTGGCTTTATAGTTTACTTATTTATTAAGAAGTAAATTTTTAATAGCGTTGCATAAATATTTTCTTAATTTTCAGTTTAACCACTTCTCTTGTTTAGAACTAAAAAAGCAAATACCTCATTAAAAGGTGGATTTATCCATTTGGAAATTTATTTACAATTAGACCTGTGCGACAACGACAATTAGGCTTTTATGGAATGGCTTTGCCTTCAATTTTTCGAATCCAGACGTATGCCGGTTTCCACAATACAGCCCTTAAATATCGGCTGATTTGTAAAGTTTTTCGCTTACTTTTCGTTTCGATTTGTACAAGAACATGTAAGCAAAAAACAATCAGTGCGATAAACACTTGATTCTGTATCGCCCATTCGCTTTGTCCGTGGAATTTCTTAATGTTGAGATGCTGCTTAATCCATTTAAAGAATAGTTCAATGGCCCAACGAGATTTATACATGTCAGAAATTACTTCTGCTTCTAAATCAAAACGATTGGTGATTAACTGAAGTAGATTCCCTTTAGAATCCATAACTTTTATAATGCGAAAGTAGTTTTCAGCTCGATATTGAGTCGTACCAATGAGCACCATTTGATCGGACAAAACAGTCGTTCCTTCTGGGAGTTTAAAATCGTAAACTTCCCTGATGACCGCATTTTTCCGAAGTCTTGTGAGGAAAAAGAAGCCATCATCGGTCATTTGTTCAAAGCGTTCGTAGTCTAAGTATCCACTGTCAAACACATACATGCATTCTTTGTCATCTACCATGATTTCAAGCTGATTGCGGTCATGTTCCTTGGCCGTTGTCATGATGGCTTTCTCGGGATAGGAGACTCCCTTTTCCATAAAAACTAGGCGTAAATGTAATTTCACACCTGCCTTTGTACTACGAAATTCAGCCCATCGGTGATTGGTCAAATTAAGTGGCAATGTGCTGGAATCAATGATTTTTAACGGCATGACCAGTTTTGTATCGTGTTTTTTAGCATGAATTTGTGATACTAATTCGAGAAAAAGTCTTTGAAAAAGGTCGGGATTCATTCCATTTAATCGTCGTGATAACTGTGAAATACTAATAGAATCAAGGTCGATCGCCTTTTGAAGATTGTCATCAAAAAGACAATCACTTAGCGCATGAAGGCTTTCGACTTCTTCTAGCTGTGCAAAAAGCAATAATTTCAGTAGTGACTCTGTCGTTAATTTTTTCGTATTGTAATCTAATTTTAGTGTTTTCACCTGTTCTTCAAATAATTTTATATTTATAGGTGAAGACCATTGTCCAAATGAAGTTTTTCGTGTAATCTTGTCCACGAGATTGGTCCTTTCTAGTGGATTTTGACGGGTTACCACCTGACTTATCCATTATAAAGGACTTTTTGTTTGTCTAAATTAATAAAGTTGAACACTTTGAGTATTTTTAATAGTGATATTAAATTAATGCAACATTAGTGGTAAAGGATAGAAAAAATTAAGTGAAACTCGTTAGCTTAATCCAATCTAAACTCACAAACTGTCAGCCAAATACGGTTAAGCAAGTATCTTCATTTTGTATAGTAGATATTGATATTAAAGTTTTCTTTGATAATGTTAATCACGCACTACTCTTAACGCAATTATGGAATATATGGGTATACGGGATAAATAGGTAATACGAATAATCAGCAAGACGCTAAAAGCTGAAATTGAAGGAGAAGGTAGATACTCGAAAGGACCCCAGGGGGGTATTTTGTCACTTCTGTTGTCTAGTATTGTTTTAAATGACAGCGACCAATGGATATCTGGAAAATAGGAAAATTTCGAGAGTAGACATAAGTATTATTATAACTTCAATAAGCATAAAAGTCTGAAGAAATCCAACCTTAAAGAGGGGTATATTCTTTGTTATACAGGATACTTCAGAATCTTCTGTCTTGGTTGGAGAACTGCCAAAAATGGTATCATGCTGGGTTAGACTTTACCTAGAAGAGCCTAAAAATCAAAGATTGTAAACTTGAGAAAGAGGGAGTCTAAATTTTTAGGTTTTACAATCAGAGCTGCTATGAAAGGCAATAAAAAGTTGCCTATTCTGCACTTTGTGCAAAAAGAAAATGTAGTTAATAAAGGATGGGAAAAACAGATTAGAAAAATCCGAAAGCGTCCCTCAAATCAAAATGTATTTCTTTATATATACAGCTCTGAGGAGTAAAAA
>DLCS01000168.1:0-9091 GCA_002480735.1 Bacillaceae bacterium UBA7792
CGATTTTGAGAAGCAAGCATGTGAAAATATAGAGAATATCCCGGAAAGCCATCAACATTTCACCATTTTTGATGGCATGGAAAAATCTGCGATCAGTGTACCGCAAATAGATGCCTTTCAAAGAGAATTAACCTATTTTGTTGAATGTCTTGAAAAAAATAAAGAGAATACTGTTATTCCCTTAGCTGACGTTATTTATACTTTGAAAATATTAGAGGCCATCCAGCATTCTTTGGAAACGGGCGAGGTGATTCACGTCTAATGAAGGAGAGGGAAATCTAGCTTAGTGACTGCACAATTTTTTTACAAATTGTAAAGGGGGACATTTCTGTGAAAAAGATGTTCAGGCTGTTGGCATTAATCGTATTAGTCCTGATGCCAGTATTTGCTGCTTGCAACGGTGACTCTACCAGCAAGGATTCAGGGGATGATGGCAAAAAAGAGGCAGATGAAAACAAAAAATTTAAGATTGGGATTTTGGCGCCGGCTGTGACACATGGTTGGGTAGCCGCGGTTGCCTATCATGCGGAAGCGAGGGCAAAGGAGCTATCAGAGGAAATTGAATACCAAATTCAAACGAGTACAAATGCGGAGGAAATGACTTCACAGCTAGATGATTTGATGACGTGGGGAGCTGAGGCTATTGTCGCCTTTCCACAGTGGGAAGGGATGGAGGTTCCCATTCAGAGAGCACTGGATGCGGGCATTGAGGTGGTAAACTTTGATATTGCCATTAATGTAGATGGTGTTTATCGTGTTGCTGGTGACAATGAGGATATGGGGATTCAGGGAGCTCGTTATATTGTTGAAAAAATCGGTACAGAAGGCAATATCGTCATGCTTGAGGTGCCTTCATCAGGTTCCGTATCTGAGCTTCGAAAGAAAGGCTTTGTTGAGACAATGGAAAAAATTGCTCCAAATATGAAAATCGAAACATATGCAACGAAATTCACGAGAGAAGATGGATTGAAGGACTTTGCGGATATTTTAACAAGTATGGATCAGATTGATGCTGTGTATTCCATGGATGATGAAACCTCCATTGGTGTTCTTCAGGCGATTAATGAAGCTGGAAGAACCGATATCAAAGTGGTCACCGGTGGTGGGGGGATGCAGGAATATTTCAAGATGATGCCAGAAAATGAGGATATCTGGATTCAATCAGCCCTTTATAGTCCAGCGATGGTGAAGGATGCACTTGATCAGGCTATTAAGATTTTAAAAGGGGAAAAGGTGGAAGAAGTGAAGATCATTCCAACGACCATTGTCGATAGAGATAATTATGAGGAATTTCTAGATGCGGGTTCACCTTATTAACTGTTATCTAAAGTGAGAGGGTATGGCCTTGCTATAGCCTCTCTTTTTGTAGGAGGTGAGATGGTGAAAATCGAAATGAAGGGGATCAAAAAGTCCTTTGGAAGTAATCAAGTGTTAAAGGAGGTTTCTTTTTCGATAAAAGGTGGGGAAATCTGCGCCTTGCTTGGTGAGAATGGAGCGGGGAAATCAACGCTTATGAATATTCTCGGTGGAGTGCATACACTGGATGCAGGGACTATCCTCGTAGATGGAAAGGAGGTAGAATTTAAGACCCCGGGACAATCCCAAGATGCGGGGATTGCCTTCATTCATCAAGAGCTGAATTTAATAAATGATTTGCCGATCTACGAGAATATGTTCTTGGGGAGAGAGATCAAAACGAAAAGAGGACTTCTTGATTTAGAAAAAATGAAGCAGGAAACCACAGATATGTTCCAGAAAATGCAGGTGGATTTAGACCCAGATATGATGGTTGGGGACCTTGATGCCTCTTATAAACAAATTGTTGAAATATGCAAGGCGATGATGATGAATGGCTCGGTGATGATTATGGACGAACCAACTACGTCTTTAACTGAGCAGGAAACGGAACGAGTTTTTAAATTGATGAGAACATTAAAAGAGCATAATGTTGGCATTATTTTTATCTCTCATAAATTGAACGAGGTGATGGAGGTCTGCGATCGTTATGTCGTGCTAAGGGATGGATGCTTAGTCGCGGAAGGTAGTGTCAGCGAGGTTTCGACCGATGACTTGGCGCAGTATATGGTCGGTTATGAGGTTAGAACGGAGTCTCTTCGTAGAGAGAGAACAATCGGCACGGAGATACTACGTGTCGAAGGACTTTCATGCGAACCTTACTTTCGGGATATTCATTTTTCTATAAGAGCGGGTGAAATCATTGGATTTACCGGTCTCCTTGGAGATGGCCGAAGTGAGCTATTTCAGGCGATTTTTGGTGCAGAGGAAAGCACCTCAGGAAAAATGTTCCTGCACGGGAAGGAAGGAACGATGAAAAATACGACTCAGGCCATTCGAGCGGGTATTGCCTATGTCCCACGAAATCGAAAGGAAAACGCCATTATCAAGGATATGAATATTTTTGAAAATGCCTCCATTGTTACATGGCCGCAATTTGCTAGACGGGGAATCATTGATCGAAAGCGGCACGAGGACGTTTTTCATAAACAAAGGCAAGCATTAAGGATCAAAATGGAAATGTTGACCGATCGCATTGATAGTCTTTCGGGCGGAAATCAGCAAAAGGTTGTGCTTGCCAAATGGCTTGTATCAGATCCTAAGCTTCTTATCTTAGACAACCCTACCCAGGGGGTTGATGTCGGAGCCAAGGAAGATATTTATGATATCATTCTGAAATTGTCGGATGTGGGAATTGCGATTGTCGTTTTATCTAGTGAAGCGCAGGAAATTATTCGCGTTTGTGACAGAGCTCTTGTCATGTACCATGGCGTTATTCAAGGGGAAGTGGCTGGAGAGGAGATGACAGAGCATCAAATCATGAAATTGGCAACAGGTGGAAAGGAGGGATAATGGATGGTTCAACAATTGGATAAGGGAAGGAACCTTTTGACGTGGTTCAAATACAAGTGGATGAATGCTCCTTTATTTAGTACAGCGATTGCACTGATTATTATGATTCTATTACAAACCTTGGTGCTCGGTTTTGATTATGATTCCTTTGGAAGCTGGTTTCAGGCTTGGACAAATAACTGGATTAACATCTTAAGAAATAACGCTAGTATAGGAATCATTGCACTAGGTATGACGTTAGTTATTATGACGGGTGGCATTGATTTAGCAGTAGGCTCGACTTTGGTGGCAACGGGTGCTCTTTCGATGATTCTTCTTGACACTGGGACAAAAGGGATTTTAGGAATGGTTGGTGTCACAGGAGTTCCGGCATTCCTGATTACGATTGTGGTTGTCCTCATTTTTGGCTATTTGCTCGGGGCGTTAATCGGGGTCACGGTGACGAAAGGGAATGTTCCGCCATTTATTGTTACGTTAGGTGCGATGATGATTTTTCGAAGTGTGACTCAGCATTTTATGCAAGGTTATAATACGAAGGTACCTGTAGAATTTTTACAGATTGCTAGTTTTAAAATTGGAAGCTATATGATAATGCCGATCATTTATTGGGCGATCATTGCCTATATTTTGTATTTTGTCTCCAAAAGAACGACTTTCGGAAGACAGGTTATTGCGGTAGGTTCAAATGAAAGAGCAGCTAAGCTTTCGGGTGTTAATGTGGATAAGGTAAAGCTTCGGGTATACGCCCTTATGGGACTCCTTGTTTCAATTGCGGCTATTATTCAGGTGTCACGGGTCGGTTCGATGGATTTTTCCAATGCGGGTAGAGGAGTGGAAATGGATGCGATTGCAGCAGCGGTAGTAGGTGGTACGAGTATGATGGGCGGAAGAGGGTTTATTCTTGGAACGGTATATGGAATGTTAATTATCGCAGTCATGAACAATCTTCTGAATTTGTTTGGAGTTCCACCATTTTTAAGAGAAGCGTTCAAGGGATTCATTGTGATTGGGGCGGTGCTGTTGCAGAGAAAGGAGAAAACATCCTAAATTATTAAAGGCTTTTGCAAGTCACCTGTTTGTAAAATGGAAAAAAGCTGGAGTCTTTGCTTTTTGATTAAGTCCCCAGCTTATAGTTATATTATGAATTGTTAAATGGCAAACACATGATTATCAATTCTCTCTACCACTTTTCGTGAGCGGATCCATTTGTCTGAAGCAATCTCTGGATTATAAAAGTAGACGGCGTGATCAAGGCGGTCTTGGCTGGTTAATGCATCTTCAACCGCTTCCTTTGCTTCCGGCGATGCTGGTTTCTTGATTTCCCCATTTTGAACAGGGGAAAATGCGTATGCATCTCCCGTAACCTCATACACAACATTTGTGATTGTATCTGGGAATTCAGGTGAATCCACACGGTTCAGTACCACTGTTGCAACCGCAACTTTTCCCTCGTAGGGCTCGCCCTTCGCTTCGGCCTCGACCAATCGAGCAAGCAAGTCCTTTTCTTTATCTGAAATGAGCTTTGATTCGTCTACATTTTCTTTTAAAGCAACCTGATTTGTAGGCTTACTTGGGTTTTTTGTATATTCATGGGTAGTCTTTTCAAAAGGATAGATACCCTCATCAGATAGATCCATTGCCATTACGATACTGCTTTGCATGACTAGAAAAATTAAAGTAGCCACACATGCCGCTACAAATTTTTCCCTGTAGAAATTTCTCATGCTGCTACCTCCTTATCAATTCTTATGTACTAAGACTAACATGACTAGCCCTCCTTTTTTAAGAACAGACCCATTACATATCTTCAAAATTTGATAAAAAAAATTTCAAGTTCTTTAGAAAGATGACAAAATACCCGTTTTTTGATCATAATCGAACCAAATTTTATGAATGTGAGGAAAAAAGTAGCATTTACTATAATAACATTATGTAAATTAAATGAAGGCAGTTGAGCATGAAAATATACCTATTCATCCATCATTTGTCTTTAAAGTGAAATAAGATTGTAACTTTCCTCATATAGTCCTTTGTTAAAATGTCATGTTAGAGTTAGGTTAAGCATAATCATGGCCAACGGGGTAAAAAAATTTATTCTTCGGAGGACGTTATGAATTTGGAAGAACAACTTACAAAGAAATCTTATTTTGAACAGTTCACAAGTGCGTATAAAGACCGACAGCCAGTACAAGTTTTAGGTGAGTTGTTTTTTGAGGAACAGCAAAAGGAAGCATATGATCTATCTTATATTCGCTTTGCACAAGGGGAGCTCTACTTTCACTGTATGGATTTTGAAACGGCTATTTATAAATGGGAAAGCATTCATAATGAATTAGAGCCATGGGCAAAAAAGAATATGGCAGATGCCTATGTAGAGCTAGGTCTTTACGCGCATGCGGAGGACCTTTATAAAGCGATTGTGACCGACTCACTCATTTTAAATACTGAGATTGGCTTAGAACTCTTCTCTTTATACATACGACTGAGGAAGAAGGAGAAGGCCGATCAAACGATCAAAAGAGTCGTACAGTTAAATCCAGACTACCCAAACGTAACCGATTTGGCACGTAATTTTTACGAGGAGAATCAGGACTGGAAGAGTGCTGTTGAGGTTGCTGTCAATGAAGGTAAAAGGACAGAATCCCTTTCATGGTTTACCCAATTGAAAGGATATATTGATGAAGGTCGAACGAAAAGCTTTCCACCTGATTATTTCATAGAGTCCTTATTATTATTGAAAAGATTGAGCATGACCCATTTCGAACAGTTACTTTCGTCCCTTTGGAAGCGGAATGATGACGAGAAGGAATTTCTGCTGTGGGTAAAAAGTCTAAATAGCCTATTTCAACAGATCGAGTATGACGAAGATGAAATTTGGTATGAAACTCAAGATTTATTTCAAGAGGTGTTCCTATCCTTGATCAAGGGAAAGTACCTAATTAAGGAAGTGGAGAAACTCATCCCTGATTTATTGAAAAACTGGGCAATGATCGCGGATCCCCCCCACGCCGCTCTTGCAAATGGAGCCATTTTAGCATGGAATGATTATTTTCCAACAACGCTTGAGCAAGCAGTTGTTGAACATGCAGAAAGCTATATTAGTGGTGAGGTGCTTGGGGTTAAAAACTTCGATGAAAGATTCAATCTCTTAACCGAGATTCTTCAATGGGCAAAAAATGAGGCGATTGAAATTGATTCATCCCTTCATTTGGAAGGGGAACCACTTATTGGTGAGAATGAAGATATTTTACGAAGGCTCCAGGCTCATCCAGAGGCTGAGCGCGGCGAAAAGCTTCTACAGTTGATTGGGAGCATATTGAATAATATGTTGAGTAAGAAAAAAGAACAGGAAAAACAATTGATACAAAATATTCAATGGAACACGGATGTTCTATCAAAGCTTAGCGGGGGCATTCATCAGATAGACGACTGGAAAGATGGAAAAAACAATTTGATTAAGAAATCATTTCAAGCACGAAAAGAGGAGATAAGAGACTCGATCCAATCAGGCATTCCTGAAATTTTGAAGTCCTGTTCTGACTTGATTAGCGAGGACAGTGATTTTAAGAAGCTTTCGGTAGAAATCAATGATGAGATGAATCTTAGAGTTGAACTCTATTTAAGGGAAAAAGTAATGCCTCAATTCCAATTGAAGTTTCAGGACTGGCTGCAAGAGGTGGAACAAGAATTGCAGGAAAGCCAATATTTTATTCATGAGCTAACAGAAGGGTTAAACCAATTATTGGAAGAAAATAAGTTACAGATGGAATGTGATTTTCAGGTGCTCAATGATTGGAAGCGAGATATGGAGAGAATGACTACCTTTGTCACGTATGAGAAGGAGAATATCTTTCTACGATTTACTCCGTCTCAATTTCTCATCAAAAGTGCGGGGCGACTTCTGGGCTCAATCCCGCAAAACAAAGGCTTTTTGGCTAGCCAATATAAGAAGCTTATCGAAAATGAGGATTTTTCCGATGCAGTACAGTTGATTACGAAGAAATTTTTGCAGCAGCTTGAGTTATTTGAGCGAACATTGGAACGTGATATGATGTTGTTCTTCGAAAATCCGGTATCCGAGGCTAAGCAGGCAGTAGCGGAAATGGAGAAAGAAAAAGCGCAGTACCAAAAAGAGCTGGATGAACTGAAATCTCACCCTGAAAGGTTTTACGATCCTATTGTTCTCTTCCAGATTCGACAGCGCCAATTGGAATGGCTGGATATTGGAAGTGTCGGACAATTTGTGAAAGATGATAAAATCTTGTAGGAGTTAGAGGGCAATTTCCCTATCTGCCCTTTTCTTGAATGGTACAATATATTTATATTTCGTACTATGTAAAAAGCCACTTAGTTTCTCAGCTAAGCGGCTTTTTGTGTTTGTATTATTTATCCATTTGTGATGAAAGAAACTCTGTAAACTGCTCAATATGGTCAGAGATCGCTGTGTTTTTTCTCGTTATTCTACCTAGATAGTTTGCATGGGATGTAAGCCCATGAATCGGAATCATCACCAATTCATTTTGTATATGTTCAGGTAGGGAATGAACAATATGATCAGTTGCAATTGTAACCGCATTCCCTTTTATGACCATTTGAAAAAGGGACTCCACATTGTTTGAAATTAAGGCGATCATATTAGATGGATCCTCTAAATGAAGCATATCAGCGACCATTCGAATGTAAGGATCATTATATAATACAATCGTTTCATCCTTGATCTCATTGCTAGAAATAGCTTCTTTTATTCGTAGTCGTGAGCCTTTATGAACGACCAGTATCGCCCTATCTTCAATCATTGGCTTCCACGCAAGCTCCGCATCATTAATACCTTCTGGCAAGGAAACAAACCCAATTTCCGCCTGCCCATTCTTGACCTGTTTCAAAACTAGATTCGTATCTCCTTCTATCATTTCAATATTAATTGAAGGATACATTTTCTGATATTCTAAAGTCGCCCTGATAATATTCGGAACCATTCCAGGGGTCGTAGCAATCATAATAGTACCACAGCTTTTATTTTTCGAATGAGAAATGTCCTGTTTCATGACTTCTAACTTATCTAATATGGATATCGCATGCTTCATCGCTGTTTTGCCTTCAATGGTAGGGGTTACTCCTTTCCGAGAACGGACGAAAAGAGAGGCCCCTAGTTCCTCCTCAAGCTGGCTAATGGAAATACTGATCGCTGGAATTGTCATCCGATTCTTCTTCGCTGCTTCTGTAAACGAACCAAGTTCCCCGACATCCACAAAATATTGTAGTTGAATGATGTTCATAATTTTTCCCCTATAATAATTAATACTCTCTAAAATGATTATAATGAACTTTATTAGATTTGAGTACTAATATAAACTCTTGATTTCATCTCATTTAAATATATTTTATATCAAAGTAAATTTTATTAAATATATTTTATTAGAATAAGGGTTTATACTATAAGTGTAGTAAAAAACTTTGAAATAATTTAAATAAGGGGATGCGGGAAATGAATTTTAAAAATATTACTGTTGCTGGCAGTGGTGTGCTAGGAAGTCAAATTGCATTCCAAACAGCGTTTAAGGGGTTTCAAGTAAGCGTATATGATATTAACGATGAAGTGCTTGACCGTGCAAAAGACAGATTTGCAACATTGAAATCGAATTATATGAGAGACTTAGGGGCTTCACAAGAAGAGGTTGATGCTGCTTACAATCGTCTTACACTTTTTTCTGACTTACAACAGGCTGTGGAAAATGCGGATCTAATCATTGAAGCTGTGCCAGAAGTCGTGGAGATCAAAAGAGATTTTTATCAAAAACTTGCAAAAGTAGCACCAGAAAAAACGGTCTTCGCTACGAATACATCAACCATGCTTCCTAGTCAATTCGCTGAGTTCACTGGTAGACCAGAGAAATTCTTAGCATTACACTTTGCAAATGAAATTTGGAATAATAATACAGCTGAGATTATGAGACATGCTGGTACTGATTCAAAGGTATTCGATGACGTAGTTGAGTTTGCGAAGGCAATCGGCATGGTCGCATTACCACTTCAAAAAGAACAACCAGGTTATATTTTAAATACATTGTTAGTTCCATTCTTGGATGCAGCAGAGTATTTGGTTGTCAACGGAATCGCTGATCCAGAAACAGTGGACAAAACTTGGATGATTGCAACGGGCGCTCCAAAAGGTCCATTCGCTATTTTAGATATCATCGGCATCAACACACCATACAATCTTTCG
>DLCS01000168.1:9162-9426 GCA_002480735.1 Bacillaceae bacterium UBA7792
ACACACCATACAATCTTTCGGCCGCAAAAGCCAAAGCAGGTGACGAAGGAGCAGCAAAGGTTGCAGAGTACTTAAAAACTGAATTCCTCGATAAAGGAAGAATGGGTATTCAAAATGGGAAAGGTTTCTATGATTATCCGAACCCTCGCTATTTAGACAAGGATTTCTTAAATAACTAAAGTTACGTATCAGAAGCCATCTCATCATGTAGATGGCTTTTTTGATGTTTATTTTAGGCTCTTTTCTCAAACATTGTTGCTTTTG
>DLCS01000060.1 GCA_002480735.1 Bacillaceae bacterium UBA7792
GGAAGGCTGGGAAATGGAGGAAATCGATGGAGAAGAAGAGGTGCCGCCAGAGCAATTGCCCGTCGAAGAAATACTTGTAGATGTCAAAGGGGCGGTACAAAAGCCAGGGGTCTATAAGGCGAAAATGGGCGAGAGAGTAATCGATCTTATTGACCGGGCGGGTGGGGTAACGGAAGCGGCGGACTCAAAAGCGATAAATTTTGCGATGAGAGTGACGGATGAAATGGTTCTCTATGTACCTCATATTGGAGAGGAGGTGGTAAATGTCGATATGACAGCCTCCGCTTCCGGTGAGTCAAATAGCGGCAAAATTAATCTTAATAAGGCTTCCCAGTCTGAGCTTGAAACTCTTCCAGGAATTGGGCCAGTAAAAGCGCAAGCGATTATTGAATACCGAGATTCAAGCGGTCCTTTCAAGGCAATTGAAGATATTATGGAGATCAGCGGTTTTGGTCAGAAAACATTTGAAAAACTTAAGGAGCATATTTCTGTAAATTAAAGGCTATTTCCCTCCCGTTGCTGCTTTTATACATTCACCACAATCTGTTCGAAAACAACCAAAATAGAAAGATCAAATTGACGTCGCTTGCCCTTTCTCGCTAAACTTAAGACAAAGACTAGATAAAGGGTGAAAAAAGTATGGATAAACGCTTAACATGGGATCAATATTTTATGCTAAATGCCCATCTGATTAGTATGAGGAGTACATGCAACCGCTTAAAGGTGGGTTCTGTTCTTGTCAAGAATAATCGCATTATTAGCACTGGCTATAACGGCGGGATAAGTGGTGATGCGCATTGCTTGGATGCTGGATGCTATGTCGAGGACAATCATTGTTTGAGATGTCTGCATGCCGAGGAAAATGCGATTATTCAATGTGCCCTTGAGGGTGTTTCAACAAAGGGCAGCCATATTTACGTCACGCATTTTCCATGCGTCCATTGCATGAAGAAAATTTTGCAGGCGGGGATTACGAGGATTTACTACAATTATGATTATAAAAATCATGAGTACTGCTATCACCTACTGAAAATCAGCAATGTAGAAGCAGTAAAAATGGATGCCAACATTGAGAATTACATTAATGAGAATGATTCTGAAGGAAGCTTAAAGTGGGAATTTCAACCATTATAATAGGGAAGAGGCTGCTTTGACCGGCCTCTTTTTAGGAGGTCTTTATGCCAGTTGAAAGGAAAATGGCTTTTCATCAGTATAGCTGTGCTTTTAGGCTGTCTCTATGGTTTGTATGGTAGCATATTTATACCTGCCTTCTTTCTGTTCTACCTCTTGTTTTTAAAAATGGTCAGAAAGTTTTCGACAAAGCACCTCTTTTACATCTTAGGCTTCTTCTTACTATTTGCAACAAGGGCAGGGGCGGAAGAAACCCTTAATCAAACGCAGTTAACAGGTTCTGAAAGTGATTTTACCCTTACCTTGGAGGAACCGATGAAGCTGGATGGGAACTTTTTTTCAGCCTACGGAGTAGATGCGGAAACAAAGGAAAAGCTCGTTATTCAGTATCGGCTTTCTAATATAAAAGAAAAGGAGGAGGTTGGGAGACTTCGCGTAGGCTCAACTTGTAAGGTGAAAGGGGAATTGAAAGTCCCTGAGCCACCTAGGAATCCGAACGCCTTCCATTATGCGAATTACTTGCGTCATGAAAAAATATTTTGGATATTGAAAGCTAAAGAGGTGAATTCATGTACACAGGAGAATAGCCCTTTAATATTTATCCAGAATATCAGAAAAAAAGGAATTCAATATATTCATACTCATTTTCCAACGGATACAGCACCTCTTGCTTCAGCCCTTGTATTTGGCGATAGGTCATCAATAGAGGAGGATTTAATCACTGCCTATCAAAGACTGGGAATCGTTCATTTACTAGCAATTTCCGGACTTCATGTGGGGATGCTTGTAGGGATATTATTTTATGTCGGGATTAGAGTTGGAATCCCACGGGAAAGGATGACTAATTTTTTAATTGCTTTCTTGCCTGTTTATATCATATTGACAGGAGGGGCGCCCTCAGTCATTCGTGCATGCTTCATGATGATTCTCGCCTTATTGTTATCCAAGATCCACCAAAGCAAATTACATACGATTGATATTTTAAGTATTGTCTTCGTTGTTTATGTGTTTTTGCAGCCCTATGTGATCTTTGATATTGGCTTTCAGCTTTCATTTTTAGTCACATTCTCTCTGCTTCTATCTTCCCCGATCATTGCCAAATATACACTCAAGCCAGTACATCTGCTTCTTTCAACATCCCTTATTTCTCAGCTTGCTTCGATACCCATTCTACTCTACCATTTCTATGAATTCTCACTTAGTTCCTTGTTGGTAAATGTTCTCTATATACCGCTTTTTTCAGTCATTATTCTACCGACCCTTTTGGTCCTGTATTTACTTCATATGGTGGTTGGTAACACCCTTTACCCTCTGTTATCTTTTGTTGATTTTTGCCTATCCCTTTTAAATGAATCCACTCTGTTTCTTGCAAAATTCCCCTTTAATACACTAGTTCTTGGTCGTCCAGACTTCATCTTACTTTTTCTGTATTGTATGGGAATTCCCTATTCTCTCTACCGCTGGGAAAAAGCAAAGACAATCAAACAGTTCGCAATCGCTCTCCTTGTTCCGTTCATTCTCCTTTTCTTTCACTATGCGACTGGAAAAATGAATCCGAATGGCGAGGTTACGATGATTGATGTAGGTCAGGGAGACAGCATATTAATAAAACTTCCTTTAAATCAGGGGACTTATCTGATTGATACAGGAGGAACCATGGTGTTTCCAAGTGAAGAGTGGGAGAAGCGAAGGGATCCCTTTGAGGTGGGGAAGGATATTTTGGTTCCGTTTTTGAAAAGCAAGGGGATTACGAAGCTTGACAAATTAATTTTGACCCATGGTGATATGGACCATATGGGCGGCGCATCTGCTGTCCTTCAGAATCTTACTGTAAAGGAGGTTGTGTTGCCCGATGTGAAGGAGAAGTCAGAGCTTGAAAGCAATGTGGTAGAGCTTTGTGAGAAAGAAAAAATTCCAATCCGTTATGGAAAAAAGGGAGACGGCTGGAGGGTCAATGATTTTTCTTTTAGGATCATGTCGCCTGGTTCAAATGATCATCTGGAGAGGAACGACCAATCGATTGTTCTCTATACTGTATTAGGGGGAAAACGGTGGCTTTTCACTGGCGATTTAGAAGCGACAGGAGAGAATAAATTGGTTTCAAGCTTTCCAAAGCTCACTGCAGATATCCTTAAGGCTGGCCATCATGGCAGTAAGACGTCGACATCAGAAGAACTTCTCGATCATATCCACCCTAAGGCAGCGCTTATTTCTGCTGGTGTAAACAATCGATTTGGCCACCCTCATCAAGAGGTAACGGAAAGATTAGAGCAAAGAAAAATCAAAGTATTTCGCACTGATTTACACGGTGCTGTTACCTATCAATTTAAGGGCAAGAGAGGAACCTTTTTTACAGAGCTTCATACTATGAAGCAAAGGGGGGAATATTCTCAAAAACAGCCATGTTCGAGGATAGTTCCGAATTCGAAAAGAGACTGCAACAGATGATGTGCAGTCTCCCATTTTGTAAGATATTTAGAAAAGAGCTTAATCTATGTAGGTTATTAAGAGCCGATAACCTTCACAACTGTTGCGATTATAAATAAAGTCGCAAAGAAACCGAAAGATACAATAAAACCTACTCCAGCATCAACAGCGTCATTTCGCTTGCATTGAACATCCTTTTCAAATGGATTCACTTCAATCCCTCCCATTTCCATTATAGTAGATGGACTCCATAAAGCAATAGTCAATTCTACGACTAAATCCAGTTCATTTATCCATTTCTTCAAATGTTTAGACGTTTTTAAGTATAATCGACTTTTCCTCAACTGACAAGAGTTGTCACAAATAGTTTGTTAATCTGTGGCTACAATAATCTTTACAAAGGGTGTACCGCCAGCGGTAAGTATCCTAGGCCTTATTTGCTGGCGTTTACTATAGATAGGGAATTGGCATTATTCGTATGCCAATTCCCTTTTATATTCATCCATCAATTCTAACTTGTCAAATTCCATTTGCTTTTATAGGATTAAGAAAGAATATGATGGAGTGGGGCGAAGGAGATTGGTTTTAGACGTTTGGAAAAAAATTAAGAAAAAACAGTTTACGCCCATGTATGTATTATATGGAACAGAGGATTTTCTAATCAATGAAACGAAACAACTGTTGATCAATTATGCTTTAAGTGAAGAGGAAATAGAGTTTAATCTTTCCTCCTATGATTTGGAAGAGACACCGATAGAGGTTGCCATAGAAGATGCTGAAACCTTTCCATTTGTCGGAGAGAGAAGGCTAATATTTCTAAACAATCCTACTTTTTTAACCGGGGAAAAATCAAAGTCCAAAATTGAACATAATTTAAATAAGCTAGAAGCCTATCTCAAGGAGCCAGCACCTTATTCCATTATCGTTTTTTCGGGAGCTTATGAGAAATTAGATGAACGAAAAAAACTGACAAAGGAATTAAAGAGACAAGGGACGGTTGTGGAGGCTAAAAAATTAAATGAACAAGAACTGATCCTTTGGGTTAAGGAACGGGTGGCAATAAACGGTGTGGAGATTGATGATGAGGCCGTTCACCAGTTGCTCACGCTATCAGGGACAAACCTTTTGATGTTGACGACAGAGGTCGACAAGCTTGCATTGTATGCGAATGGTGGCAAAAAAATCGATGTGAATATGGTGGAGAAGCTCGTTTCCCGTTCGTTGGAACAAAATATTTTTTCACTAGTGGACAAAATTGTTCAAAGAAAGATTGAGGATGCATTTCGAATTTACTACGATCTCCTTAAGCAAAATGAGGAGCCGCTCAAAATTCTCGCCATTCTTGCAGGCCAATTTCGTTTGATTTATCAGGTCAAGGAGCTTGCGAGAAAAGGCTATGGACAGCAGCAAATTGCTGGGTTTGTCAAGGTTCATCCCTTTCGTGTAAAACTTGCAGCAGGCCAGGCAAGGCTGTTTGAGGATGAGGAGCTAGCTCAGATTATGAACATGCTTGCCGATGCAGATTACCTCGCAAAAACAGGTGGAATGAATAAGGAAATGATTTTAGAAATGTTTCTGTTTCGATTGCAGGGGGAAAATTAAATATTTTTACATTTAAAAAGGGAGCCGCAGAGGTTCCTTTTTTTGTAAATTAAAAGGCTATCTTTGGAAAGATAGCCTACATCAATTATGCGTTTACCGCATTGATTTTTTTCGCTAAACGAGATTTCTTACGAGCAGCAGCATTCTTGTGGATTAGACCTTTAGAAGCAGCCTTGTCTAGCTTTTTAGCAGCAACTGCAAAGTTTTCTTTTGCAGCAGCACCGTCATTATTCACAACTGCAGCTTCTACCTTCTTAACAGCAGTACGCATTGCAGATTTAACTGTAGTGTTATGAGCGTTACGCTCTTCGCTTGTTTTCGCACGCTTGATAGCAGATTTAATATTTGCCATACCATTCACCTCCTATATGTAATCGAGATGATTGAAAAACTCGATATTCACAATCCCTAACATAATTTGCAGAACAAGAGATATTTTATCAAACGAATACCTGTTTTGCAATACTATCTGTTTATTTTACAGCAAATCGATTTAGTTAACAAATGAATTTTTTATAAATAGCTCGGCAATGCTAAAGAATAGCTTTTTTTATGGAAAAATATGATAGAGAGGGCGATAAAGTGAATCATTCAATCGATTTAAGCAAGTATTCCGTACGAACAGACCTGGCCGTTGAGGCGAGGGAAATGGTGATTGCGGAAAGAAAAAAGAAAGATGTGTATGAAGAGGAAAATATTTCAGATATTGAGGGTGTCATTATAAAGGAAAGAGAGGAAAATGATATAAAAGTTTCCTTAGTCGAAATTACAGAGGAAGGTGCCAATGCAATTGGAAAGAAACCGGGGAAATACTTGACATTAGAGGTCATTGGGATTCGACAGCAAGATACCGAGCTGCAGGAAAAGGTTCAGGAGACCTTTGCTCAAGAATTTGCTCATTTCCTGAAACAGCTTGGCATCAAGGAGGATGCATCATGCTTAGTAGTTGGCCTTGGAAACTGGAATGTCACACCTGATGCCCTTGGACCCCAGGTTTGTGAAAACCTACTTGTCACACGTCATCTGTATGAATTGCAGCCGGAGAGCGTGGAAGAGGGCTATCGTCCTGTAAGTGCCATTGCCCCAGGTGTCATGGGCCTAACTGGCATTGAAACGAGTGATATTATCCTTGGGGTTGTGGAGAAAACAAAGCCTGACTTTGTGATCGCCATTGATGCTCTTGCATCAAGATCGATTGAAAGAGTCAATTCTACCATACAGATTTCCGATACAGGCATTCATCCTGGCTCTGGTGTTGGGAATAAGAGAAAGGAGTTAAGCAAAGGGACGCTTGGAATCCCGGTGATTGCGATCGGGGTTCCTACCGTCGTCGACGCGGTGTCGATCACAAGCGATACGATCGACTATATATTAAAGCATTTTGGCAAGGAAATGAAGGAGGGAAATCGTCCTTCCCGAGCTTTAACACCTGCAGGCATGACCTTTGGAAAAAGAAAAAAGCTAACTGACGAGGACTTGCCGGAGGAGCATCACCGAAAAACATTTCTTGGCATGATTGGGACTTTGGAGGACGAGGAGAAGAGAAAGCTTATTTCTGAGGTCCTTTCTCCCTTGGGTCATAATCTAATGGTCACACCGAAGGAGGTTGACGTTTTTATTGAAGATATGGCCAATCTGATTGCCAGTGGATTAAATGCCTCGCTCCACCAATCTATCAATCAGGATAATGCTGGTTTTTATACGAGATAACTTGATGAAGTGAAAATAATGGTTCTACCTTTTCTAGCAAAGTCATAAGAATTAGTAGACTTACTTTAAGAGGTGGAACCATGAAATATAATAGAGCTTCTTCATTTGTTGTGACGGTTCAAGGGACAAGTATACTCAATTTTTTTCTTGTAATTACGCTGTTATTGTTGCTGATTTTTTCCATAAGTGGATTAATTACATCTTTAAATCCAGAATATCGAATCAAATCATCCTCTGTTAATAGCGCGACAACCCATTTGAATGGGAAAATTCTCTTTCAGCTCATAACTTCAGAGAACCATGCCTTTAAACAAGCATTACCTGAAGGGGAAGCGGCACCAAAACTATCGAATCTTGTTTTTCAAGCATCTACCAATATTAATTTGGATGACCCAAGAAGTCTACTTGGTAGGGAGCTTCCAGGATTTTCATTATTCGATGGAAAAATTCTTGTAGCTGGGGAGGGAACAAATTATACGAATCTGCCGATTGAATCTCCTCCCCCTCAAGAAGTTTTAAAAGAAGAGAATGAGGCATCCATACAAAACACTGAAGGTCTTGAAGAAACGGTTGAGGGTGACAAACCAACACCTTCTCAGTCAACTGGCGATCGCAAAATGGTGTATATCTACTTTACCCATACGCGCGAGTCTTTCCTCCCTTATTTAAAAGGAGTGACAGATCCAAACAGTGCTCAGCATTCTAAAATCAATGTAACAAAAATTGGCGACCATCTGATGAGCGAATTGGAGAGTCTTGGGATTGGAACGGTAGTAGATAAAACCGATATTATGACGAATTTAAACAAGAAGGGGCTAAAATACCAAAAATCCTACGTTGAATCAAGGAAGGTTGTGGAGGCTGCCATTTCCTCCAATCGGGATTTAACTTATTTAATTGATATTCATCGAGATTCTCAACGAAGGGAAAAAACAACCATTAATATCAATGGAAAATCATATGCGAAGCTCGCTTTTGTCATCGGGGCGGAAAATCCAAATTATGAAAAGAACGTGAAGCTAGCCAGTCAGATTCATCAAAGACTAAAGGAAAGATACCCAGGACTGAGCCGAGGAATTATTGAAAAAGCGGGGGCATCCACGAATGGAAAGTTCAATCAAGATTTATCTGGGAATGCCATGCTTATTGAATTTGGCGGGGTTGATAATACCTTTGAGGAATTAAATCGTTCAGCAGATGCCTTCGCAGAAGTTTTCAGTGAAATTTTCTGGGAGGCGGAGAAGGTTCATTCACCAGTTGATGAGCCAGCAAATGAACAGTAGTAGGAAAGGGCAATTGGGGAATACCTAGTTGCCTTTTTCTGTAGGGTGGATTGTACAAGTTTTAGAATGGCATTCATACTGGCCATAATGTTTAAGAGAAATGCAATTGAAAAATAAAGTGATGGGTGATTCAAATGAAGATGTTCCTTTTAAAATTTTTCCTAGTGGTTGCGTTGATGTTCGTCTCTGTGTTATTTGGGATGCAGCAAGCAAATGTCGGCATCCATCGGATGAAGGGGTTTGAGGACTCCAACTTCAAGGAAGCTCTTAATATAAACGAGACAGACGGTCAGGTAGAGGTTTCTCTCCTAGGCAATGACATACGAAGCCATGACCTGGAAGAGAAAAAACAAAAGCTAGAACAAATGAAGGCCTATAATTTCTTCTCTGATGTAGGGAAAAAATTTGCAGGGGCTGTTTCGATCGTAACTGAAAAAATAATCGGGGTCATGACTTCATTAATTAGTAAAGAGGAAGACTGAACCCATGCCCACACTTCTTTTTCCATTGAATCTTAAACTAGCGACTGCTATAATCAAAAAATAGTGCAAGTGGAAGTATAGTAGGAGTGAACGATATGAATAGAGAAGAAAGGCTTGAAAGGCAATCAAAAATCCGTAATTTTTCCATTATCGCTCATATCGACCATGGAAAATCGACGTTAGCCGATCGGATTTTGGAAAAAACGAATACGCTAACCGCTCGTGAGATGAAGGATCAGCTCTTAGATTCGATGGATCTGGAAAGAGAGCGTGGAATCACGATTAAACTGAACTCTGTTCAATTGAAATATAAGGCAAAAGATGGAGAAATCTATACATTTCATTTGATCGATACCCCAGGACATGTCGACTTCACGTATGAAGTGTCACGAAGCTTAGCAGCCTGTGAAGGAGCAGTCTTAGTTGTGGACGCTGCCCAAGGAATTGAGGCACAAACATTAGCGAATGTGTATTTGGCGATTGATAATGACCTTGAGATTGTCCCAGTCATTAACAAAATCGACCTCCCAAGTGCGGATCCCGATCGGGTACGCAATGAAATTGAAGACGTCATCGGTTTGGATGCGTCCGAAGCGGTTCTGGCCAGTGCCAAAGCAGGAATCGGAATCGAGGATATCTTAGAGCAAATCGTGGAAAAGGTCCCAGCGCCAACCGGGGATCCGGATGCACCATTAAAGGCGTTAATCTTTGATTCCCTTTATGATGCCTATCGTGGAGTCGTTGCTTATATCAGAGTCGTCGACGGCACGGTTAAAGCCGGGGATAAGATTAAAATGATGGCTACAGGCAAGGAATTCGAAGTAACCGAAGTTGGTGTCTTTACACCTAAAGCGGTAACGACAGAGGAGCTTACAGTCGGTGATGTTGGATTTCTAACGGCTGCCATTAAAAATGTTGGAGATACACGAGTCGGGGATACGATTACAAATGCTAAAAACGGCGCGACAGAGGCGTTACCTGGTTACCGGAAATTGAATCCAATGGTGTACTGCGGATTATACCCAATTGATAGTGCCAAATTTAATGATTTGCGTGAAGCATTGGAGAAATTGCAATTAAACGACTCCGCCCTTCAATATGAACCGGAAACATCGCAGGCCTTAGGCTTTGGTTTCCGCTGTGGTTTCCTTGGTCGCCTCCATATGGAAATCATTCAGGAGCGAATTGAGCGTGAGTTCAAAATTGACCTAATTACTACAGCACCGAGTGTTATTTATGATGTGGTGATGACGGATGGAACAGAATTAAAAATTGACAATCCTTCCGATATGCCAGATCCACAGAAAATTGACCGTATTGAAGAGCCTTATGTAAAGGCAACGATGATGGCTCCAAATGACTATGTCGGTGCGATTATGGAAATCTGCCAAAACAAACGCGGCCATTTCATTGATATGCAATATTTGGATGAGACTCGTGTCAGCATCCTCTATGAGATTCCACTATCAGAAATTGTCTATGATTTCTTCGATCAACTGAAATCTAGTACAAAGGGATATGCTTCCTTTGATTATGAGCTTATCGGGTACAAGCCATCAAAGCTTGTAAAAATGGATATTCTTTTGAACGCTGAACAAGTCGATGCATTAAGCTTTATCGTTCACAAGGATTTTGCCTATGATCGTGGGAAGATCATTGTAGAGAAGCTGAAGGAACTCATTCCAAGACAGCAATTTGAAGTGCCTGTCCAAGCGGCAATTGGCCAAAAAATTGTAGCACGTTCAACCATTAAGGCGATGCGCAAAAACGTCTTAGCGAAATGTTACGGTGGAGACATTTCCCGTAAACGAAAGCTCTTAGAAAAGCAAAAAGAGGGTAAAAAGCGCATGAAGCAGGTTGGTTCCGTCGAAGTTCCACAGGAAGCCTTCATGGCCGTCTTAAAAATGGATGACAGTAGTTCGAAAAAATAAACGGGAAGGGGTTAGAATGGCTTGGTTCGCTAAGTGATCTAACCTCTTTTTTGATAGAAATAAGAGGTTGTGATGAAAATTGATAAAAGCTGCTTATATTCATATTCCATTCTGTGAACATATCTGTCATTATTGTGATTTTAATAAAGTGTTTTTACAAGGTCAGCCCGTGGATGAATATTTAGAGGCATTGAAAAAAGAAATTGAATTAACTCTAGAGCTTGCCCCAACGAATCATTTGGACTCGATCTTTGTAGGTGGTGGCACACCAACTGCGCTAAATGAAAGGCAATTAGAAGTCCTCTGCCGAGGGATAAATGACTTGCTCCCGTTTGACAAAGGAACGGAATTTACCTTTGAAGCGAATCCAGGGGATTTATCAAAAGAGAAATTTCAAATCCTCCATGATGCAGGAGTGAATCGCCTAAGCTTCGGCGTGCAAACATTTAACGATGAGTTGCTGAAGCGTATTGGTCGAGTTCATCGAGCTGCCGACGTATTCAAGTCAGTAGAACTAGCAAAACGTTCTGGCTTTGAAAATATCAGCATTGACTTAATTTATAGCTTACCGGGGCAAACTTTAAATGATTTTGTCGAAACCTTAAATACGTCCTTCTCTTTAGACATCACCCATTATTCCGGATATTCCCTGATTATTGAACCGAAGACCGTTTTTTATAATTTATTGAAAAAAGGTCGCCTTCCATTGCCAGGGGAGGATGCAGAGGCTGGCATGTATGAAGAGCTAATGAAAGCAATGGAAAACCACGGGTTTAAGCAATATGAGATAAGCAATTTTTCTCTTCCCGGCTATGAAAGCAGGCATAATCTAACCTATTGGAACAACGAGGAATATTATGGATTTGGTGCAGGTGCCCACAGCTATACGAGTGGGAGCAGACGATCCAATTTTGGTCCGCTTAAAAAGTATATGGAACCACTAGAGAACGGGCAGCTCCCTATTTTCGAAGAGGTTCGACCGACAAAGGCCGAGCGCATGGAAGAAGAAATATTTCTAGGGTTGCGAAAAAACCAAGGAGTCTCGATTTCAAAATTCAAAGAAAAATTTGGGGAAGATCTTAAGGTGCTTTTTGGAAAAGAAATAAGAGAGCTGCAAAAACAGTCATTGATACATGTCGAAAATGGATACGTAAAATTAACGAATAAGGGTCGCTTTTTAGGAAATGAAGTATTTCAGTCATTTCTTGGAGTCGTATAATCTGAAATTACTTTATGATAGGGAGATATTAAGGTTTTAGGATTGACATCTTCCCATTAAATTTGATAATTTATTAGTAGATTTAGCACTCGTTATGTCGGAGTGCTAACAGAGGTGATAATCCGTGTTAACAGATCGTCAATTATTAATATTCCAAGTGATTGTTGATGATTTTATTCGATCTGCTCAACCAGTCGGTTCGAGAAGTTTGTCGAAAAAGGAAGGGATCAAGCTTAGTTCGGCGACGATTAGAAATGAAATGGCTGACCTTGAAGAATTGGGATTTCTCGAGAAAACACACACCTCATCGGGGCGAATTCCATCCGAGAAGGGATACCGATTTTACGTTGATCATATGCTCTCGCCACAGAAACTGGATTCAAAGGACATTGACACGGTTCGCTCAATTTTTGCGGAGAGAATTTATGAATTGGAGAAGATTGTACAGAGATCTGCCAAGATTCTTTCCGAGTTGACTAACTATACAGCCATTGTTCTTGGACCTGCAGTTAGAGAGAACAAGTTAAAAAAGGTTCAAATCGTACCTTTGAATAAAGAAACGGCCATAGCGATTATCGTGACAGATACGGGGCATGTGGAAAATAAAATGTTCCATCTTCCTCCGGGCATTGATACGGGGGATATTGAAAAGCTTGTTAACATATTAAATCAACGTTTAACAGGGGTTCCGCTTGAGGATTTAAACGAGAAAATCTTTAAAGAGGTTGCTCTCGTATTAAGGCAGCATATTCGAAGCTATGACTCCATGCTTTCTGCGATTTTGGATGCATTCAAAATACCAGCAAATGAAAGATTGTTTTTCGGTGGAAAAACGAACATGCTAAGCCAACCAGAATTTCACGATATCGACAAGATCAAAAGTCTTATGAATATGATTGAACATGAAGAGGATATGTACGACATCATCCGTAGGAATCCGACGGGCATTCATGTGAGGATCGGTAAAGAAAATGATAATACAGCCATGGAGGATTGCAGCTTAATTACTGCCTCATATTCTGTTGGGGCTGAGCAGCTTGGAACGATTGCCATTTTGGGACCAACGCGCATGGAGTATTCACGTGTAATCAGTTTGTTGAAATTTTTAAGCAATGATTTATCACAGGTGTTGACGAAGCTGTATCAAAGTAATTAGCGCTGGAAATATTGATTAAGGGTGGAAACGTTTTTCCATCCCTTTTGCCTGCGCATAATCTGGAATGGATTTTTTGCTTGAATATATAAGGGAGGTGAATACGTTGGCTGAGGAAAAAGAAAAACTACAAGAGGAAACACAAGTGACCAACGATCAGGATCAAATTGAAAAGGAATCCATTGAACCGATATTTGATGAGGCTAACGTGGAAGAAGAGAATCCTTCGTCACTTGAGAATGAGCTAGTTGAATTACAGGAAAAGGTAGTGGCTTTAGAGGCCCAGTTAGAAGAAAAGGAAAATCGCTTTTTGCGTTTACAGGCTGACTTTGAAAATTCACGTCGTAGAGCAAGACTTGACTTTGAAGCGGCGCAAAAATATAGAGCACAGGAATTAATATCTGATTTGTTACCTGTTTTGGATAATTTTGAACGGGCACTAAATGTGGAATCGGATCATGAGCAAACAAAATCAATTCTTCAGGGCATGGATATGATTTATCGCTCGCTACTAGAAGCTCTGAAAAAAGAGGGCGTGGAGCCGATTGAAGCCCAAGGGAAAGAGTTTGATCCCCACTTCCACCAGGCTGTGATGCAGGTTGCGGAAGAAGGCTATGATTCCAATATAGTGGTTGAAGAATTCCAAAAAGGTTATAAATTAAAAGA
>DLCS01000005.1 GCA_002480735.1 Bacillaceae bacterium UBA7792
CTGTCCCTCTCATTGTATTAATTATCATTATAATACCGTATTATATGCTTTTTCGGTCTTTTACGTCAAGCTAGGGAATCTTCTTCTGCAGATTTTAACTCGGATGCATCTACCTCATATTGTAGTAAATGATCCCAATCATCATTATTCAAAAGGTCTAGCTGAGCTTCAATTAGCATCTTAAATCTCGTGCGGAAAACCTTCGATTGCTTCTTCAAATCCTCTATTTCAAGGGCAATTTTCCGGGCTTTAGATAATGATTCATTGACAATTCTATCAGCATTTTTCTCCGCTTCCTTGATGATCAGCTTTGCTTCCTTTTGCGCATTTCTCTTCACTTCTTCGGCTGCTTCCTGTGCGATCACAATCGATTTATTCAAGGTTTCCTCAATGCTAGAGAAATGGCCAAGACGTTCATTCAGATCATTGAGCTTTTCCTCCAGCTCTTTCTTTTCACGGATAATAATTTCATAATCCTTAATCACTTGATCAAGAAATTCGTTTACCTCATCCTCATCATAACCACGGAACCCTTTATTAAATTCCTTGTTATGTATATCTAAAGGTGTTAATGGCATAAGGCCACCTCCAAAATTATTATAATCCTATGTATTTTCGATTATATGCAAATATTCGACATAACCATAGCTTTTCCTGCATATTTTTTTAATTTCCCCTATTTTTGTTTCCCAGCCACAATCCGCCATTTATCCTTCTTTGTTTTTCCTTCCAAAGAAACAAGCTTGGCTCTCCCATAGCCGCGGACGGAGAGGATATCCGCCACATCACAGACAAATCCGGGATTCTCGATGGTTGTCCAATTCACCTTCACAAGCCCATGCTTAATATACTCCTGGGATTTCTGCCTGGAAATATTGAAAATCGCCGACATGACCGCATCTAATCGAAGCGAAGAAACTGTAGCTGACAGCTCAATCCAGCTTTCACTTACAAGAATTCCCTCTGTTAAAGGAACCTCCTTCAGAGTAACGGAGGCACGTCCAATTTTTGTGAGCTGAAGCTGAATATAATCACTAACCTCTTTTCCCACCAAAAACTGCACACGCTCATTCTTGACGAGGATATCGCCGAATTTCCCTCTCTTTAATCCTAATGACATCAGACTTCCAAGAACCTGAGGATGTTCAATCGTGATAAATTTCGCTGGATAGTCAACTTCAAATAACTGAATTTGAAAATCACTTTCCTCGATGGTGTAATAGTCAGGGAAAATAAGGGCTCTTTTTCGTTCATTTGAAACAAGTCCACCAGAAAAATCAACCTTCACATCTGACTGGGTGCCGATGAGCGTTTGAACAATCTGCTGCTCCCTCGGGTCTAGGAAATCGGTAAGCTTTGGGCTATAAGAATTCGCCACATATTCCTTCCATTCTAGAACTTGATCGATAAAGTCATGCTCTTCACTGCGGAAATGCTGATAAATATTCATTTCATCACCCTTAGAAAGTAAAAAAGGGGAGTCAAATTGAGCCCCTTTTTTCAATCATTCATAATCTTAAATTACCCATCTAAACACTTGCTCTAGCCCATATCCAGCGAAACGTAAAACCAATATCGCCACAATCGGAGAAATATCAATCATCCCAATCGGCGGGATAATTCTACGAAAAGGCTCTAAATAAGGTTCACAAATTCTTGTCAAAAATTGTCCTATTGATGTTTCTCTTGCATTTGGGAACCAGGACATCAAAATATAGATAATGAGCGCCCATGAGTAAATATAAATTAGGTTAAACAGTATAGAAAAAACAAATCCCATGTGAAGCTACCACCTCGAATCTTCAAAATCTGTTTCTTGGAGTATTTGTGAAATACTTCCAGATACCTCCACGTTATCTGGAGTACAAAGGAAAATATCAGTACCAATTTTCTGAATATCGCCACCAATCGCATAAACCGTTCCACTTAGAAAATCAACAATCCGCTTCGCCTGATCGCGATCAATTCGCTGCAGGTTGACGACAACGGCACGGCGATTCTTTAATTGATCCGCAATATCCTGTGCCTCTGCATATACACGCGGCTCCACTAAAACAACCTTGGATGACTTCTGCACACTTTGCAGACTCACCACATTCTGTTTTTGCACTGCAGGCTGATGCTTCTGTGATCTCGCAGGTGGCACCTCTTCCTCATACATTTCTTCATCATCATAATCATATTCATCATCAAGAAAAAAGAATGTCTTTATTTTAGACTTAAGACTCATCCTTACACCTCTATTCACCGACTAATGCGGTCCCGATTCGAACCATTGTTGCACCCTCTTCGATGGCAATTGCAAAATCATTGGACATCCCCATAGAAAGTTCAAGGCATGGTGCATAGTCCAAATTCAGCTCTTGTATTTCCCTCTGCAAATTCTTTACAGTTCTAAAGCAATCCCTCAGCACCTGCTCATCATTCGTGAAGGGTGCCATGGTCATTAAACCAACTACTCTTATTTTTGAAAAATCATTCAGTTCTTTAATAAACGGAAGTACTTCTTCTGGAGCAAGCCCATGCTTCGATTCCTCTTCAGATGTTTTCACCTGTACAAAACAATTGAGCGGCTGATTTGCCCGTTTATTAATTTCCTTTGCCAAGGATAATCGGTCCAATGAATGGATATAATCGACCTTGTCAATGATGTTCTTGACCTTCCTAGTTTGGAGGGAGCCGATAAAATGCCATGTAGGCTTGTCCCCAAGCGCCTCCCACTTTACCTGAATTCCCTCTTCCCGGTTTTCACCAAGATGAGTGATCCCTGCTTCTAGTGCTTCTTTTGCTCGCTCGATCGAAACATATTTCGTTACAGCGATAATTGTTATGTCATTTGGATTGCGACCCGCTTTTTCACAGGCCTCCGCAATTTGTTTGTTAATTTGAGTAAGATTATCTGTGACTTGCATCTGAACTATTGCAAATCCTCCTTCCAAGCAAGAAAGCTCATCATGCGACCAGTTTTTCCCTTATCACGCCGGTGAGAGAAAAATTGTTTTTCTTGGCAGCTGGTGCATAAATCTGATACTTGAATATTTTCTTCCTTAATACCTGCCTTCATCAAAATCAAGCGATTTGCTTCTTTTAAGTCAAGCTGGTATTGATTGCCACTAATTAGATTATATGGTTTTTCTTCGACATCTTCTAGTCTATTTTGAACAAATTTGATAACGTAGTCGTCCACTACATAACAATTTTCGCAAATTGATGGACCAATCACAACAAAAATGTCTTCTGCTCTTATATTCTCTTCCTCAAAGACACGAATCATTTCGCTTCCTATCCCTTTAACAGTGCCCTTCCAGCCCGCATGTGCTAGACCAATTGCATGAGCTTTTGGCGCATAAAAGTATAAAGGCACACAATCAGCATAACACATCGTTAAAAGGATGCCAGATTCCTTTGTGAAAAACCCATCTGTGCCTTTGAAGGAATCTGAGTATGATGTCGCTCCTCTTCCTGCGTCTTCCACTGTGACCTTCATGATCCTTGCATCATGAGTTTGCTCGGCAGCAATCCAGCGATTTAGGGGGAAGTCAAGAAGCTCCGAAACTATTTTTCGATTATGTAAAACGGAATCGGGAGCATCATTGACATGGTATCCTAAATTTAAGGTAGAAAAACCCCCCTCGCTTCTCCCACCATTCCTCGTTGTAAATCCAGCCACTAGATGATCTTTCATCCAGTCCTCAATTAGATAAAATGATTCATTCTTTAAAAAGAATGGCTCCATGTTTTGTACCCTCATTCTGTTTTTATATAGTGTAACACAGAAGACACTTTCCTCACAGTAAAACTAATTTAAATTCTATTCTTCAATATATTTGATTTCCGCTATATCTTTATAACGAACTAGGATAACATCCTCTCCTACCTTGAGAATATTTTTCCAAGAGATCGTAACTTCTTCGTCTCTTCCAAATAGACCGAGCACTTTCCCAGTGCCTGCAATAATAATCGCTTCGATCTTACCCGACTTTAGATTAATGTCTACATCTGAAATATTTCCTAGTTTTTTTCCATCCGATATATTGATAACATCCTTCATTTGAAACTCAGAAATTCTAACCATCACGATCAACCCCCATGATTTCTCTTAACTATGTATATGAGAGATGGGAGTTGAAAAATGAATAAAGCTGCCAAAAATGGCAGCTTAGCTCTGTATATGTTTATTCATTTGTTTGATGGCAGCCTTTTCTAGACGAGATACTTGGGCTTGTGAAATTCCAATTTCCTCTGCCACTTCCATTTGTGTTTTTCCTTGAAAAAATCTTTTTCTAAGAATGAGTTTTTCCCTTTCGTTGAGTCGTCTCATCCCTTCCTTTAAGGCAATTTCTTCAATCCAATTAATATCCTTATTCCTTTCATCACTGAGCTGGTCCATCACATAGATCGGGTCTCCGCCATCATTGTAGATCGGTTCAAACAAGGATACAGGATCTTGAATCGCATCTAGAGCAAAGACGATTTCTTCATGGGGAACATCGAGCACCTTGGCGATTTCTACAGCCGTCGGTTCCTTTGAAGTCTCACTCATTAATTTTTCCCTCACCTGCAGTGCTTTGTAAGCAATATCTCTGAGTGAGCGTGATACACGAATAGGGTTATTATCCCGTAAATAGCGTCTAATTTCTCCAATAATCATCGGAACAGCATAAGTAGAAAACTTTACATTTTGACCTAAATCAAAGTTATCAATTGATTTCATCAGACCTATGCAGCCTACCTGGAATAGGTCATCAACAAACTCGCCCCGATTATTAAAGCGTTGAATCACACTTAAGACGAGACGTAAATTCCCATTGACGAGTTTCTCACGTGCGGTAGTATCTCCATTTTGCATTTCTTTGAAGAGCTTTCGCATTTCTTCATTCTTTAATACTGGGAGCTTTGATGTGTCTACACCGCATATTTCAACTTTATTTCGAGTCAATTCTTTTCCCTCCTCATAGGAGTTGCTGTACAAAAAACAGTATCTCCTTGAAGAGGAAAAATATGCACCTTGCACCAAGTGGAAGAGTGTCGAAAGTTGTCGGAAAACAGATAGAAATCTGATGTCGATTGAGTTAAATATCAATAAAAATTTTTTACAGAACTGGATCCATTAGACCATTTTATTAAATTCTTTCTTCAATCGTTTGATGATCCGTTTTTCCAGGCGTGAAATGTAGGACTGGGAAATACCAAGCATATCTGCGACGTCCTTTTGTGTCTTTTCCTCCTCGCTGCCAAGACCAAATCTCAACTCCATAATTTGCTTTTCCCGATCAGAGAGCTGATGGAGTGCTTTTAGGAGGAGCTTTTTATCCACCGTTGCCTCTAGATTTTTCGTAATGATATCCTCCTCTGTCCCCAACACGTCGGATAAGAGAAGCTCGTTCCCATCCCAATCAATATTTAAAGGTTCGTCAAAAGATACCTCCGACCTGATTTTATTGTTTCTTCTTAAGTACATCAGAATTTCATTTTCAATGCATCGTGAAGCATAGGTAGCCAGTTTGATCTTCTTTTCGGGATTAAATGTATTGACGGCTTTAATGAGGCCAATGGTTCCAATGCTAATCAAGTCCTCAATATTGATTCCAGTGTTTTCAAACTTTCTAGCAATATAGACAACGAGACGCAAGTTTCTTTCAATCAAAATTGATCTGGCCGCCTTATCGCCATTGGGCAGCTTTTGCAGCAATACTTCTTCTTCTTCCTTCGATAATGGAGGAGGGAGAGCTTCGCTTCCACCGATATAGTATATTTCATCCGTTTTTAGGCGCAATTTTATTAATAGCTTATACCAATAGTATGATAAGCGAAGTTTAAGTTTTTTCATCTGTTGTCCTCCTTCAAGACTTTGTCAAATTATTAGGCTGTTTTAGCAAAGAAACAATTATTAACCTACTTTGATCGTTGTTTGATAAGTTCCTGTTAACATTTTAGGATGAACAATACATTGGAAAGCATCGTCAGAGGAGAGCTGTAGGCTCGTAAAACAAACAAGTCCTTTGTCCACAGCCCATGCTTTATCTTTGCTTCTAATGAAAATTTCATCTGGCTTAATGCCTATTACAAGCTGATGCTCCTGTCCAACGACCTTATAAGGAATAATGCGCATCCTCTTTTCCCAATTTAACTCAAGTGTCCTTTTTCCTAGAATAATATCTTCACTATTACCTCCGAGCTGAATAAGCGCTTCAGGTAATTTTTCTATTTTATTAATTGAAACAAACATAACCGGCATTTTGGAGATAGGATCATAGAGCTGGTTTCCGCTATCTATAAGTCCTTTGAAATTCAATTCATACTCGTCGATCTTTATGATAACATCAACAATTTGCTCATACTGAATCTTCGTAACCTCCATTTTCTCCAATGTTGACTTTGAAAAATGCCAGGCTAAAGGAAAACCAATAAACACAAACAACCAGCTAATTGGGTCGCCAAAACCATGAATACTTTTTAAAGCAACATCCGTTGCCAGTTTGAAATCAAATTGAATAAAATAATGGACTCCTATTATTGCACCCCCGGTCAGAAAAGTAACAAGATAGAGGGTCATTAAACCACTTAAGAAATAAGACAACCTTTTATATCCAAAGACAGCAAGCACCATAAGGAACGAAAAAAATAATTTTGACATTGGATGGTTGGAATAGGTATGTAATGGAGTAATCGTTAATAAAATGATGATTGAGCCGGTAAATCCACCTAATATAAGTCTCGGAACCTTGATCCTCCTCTTTAAAAGAATTGCCGTTAAATACAAGAGCAGGGTGTCGAACAGGAAATTGAGTGCCCAAATGACATCCAAATAGATCGTCAACCGCTCTCCTCCTTTTTGTACATTGGAAATCTATCAATCCGTTACGAAAAAGTATAGCGTACATCCATTATGAAAGTGTGTCACTTCTTGAAATAAAAAAGCAGTAATTTTCACATATTCATTCGGATTTTGTCATTTTTTCATCATCAGCAAAAACAGAGGAATTAAAAAAGCATGACCCAGTTGGATCATGCTTTTTTCTTATTTATTTCTCTATTGTCTTCTACGGTTACGGTTTCTTAGGAAAGTAGGGATATCTAATGTATCCTCCTGCTGTGTTACCGTTCTTACTTGTTCAGGTGCTTCTTCCTCTCTACGGACCTCTCTGCGTCCCTTATCATAGGAAGGTGATTTAACCTGTCCCATCGTCGGTCTTAAGTTCTTCGGCTGAGCGACTTCCTCATTAAAACCTGTAGCAATGACCGTTACAACAATTTCATCCTTCAAATCTTCATTGATAACTGAACCAAAAATCATGTTGACTTCCTGGTCTGATGCTGTCGCAACAATATCAGCTGCTTCTTGAACCTCATATAGGCTCAAATTGGAGCCACCTGTAATGTTCATTAGAACACCCTGAGCACCATCAATGGATGTTTCTAGAAGTGGGGAAGAGATCGCCTTCTTCGCAGCATCAGCTGCACGGTTTTCACCTGAGGCAACACCAATCCCCATAAGAGCTGACCCTTTATTAGACATTATCGTCTTAACATCGGCAAAATCCAGGTTAATTAGTCCAGGCACAGCAATTAAATCTGAAATTCCTTGAACCCCTTGACGTAATACATTATCAGCTTCACGGAATGCCTCTAGCATTGGTGTGCTCTTATCTACAATTTCAAGCAGTCTATCATTAGGTATGACAATCAATGTATCTACTGCTTGCTTCATCGCTTCGATTCCACCTGCCGCTTGAGTGGATCGCTTTCTTCCCTCAAAGGTAAATGGACGAGTGACAACCCCCACAGTAAGTGCGCCTAAATCTCTCGCAATTTGAGCGATGACTGGAGCAGCACCTGTTCCGGTTCCCCCACCCATTCCGGCTGTTACGAACACCATATCCGCTCCTTGTAAGGCTTCTTCAATCTGTTCCTTGCTCTCTTCAGCCGCTTTCTTACCGA
>DLCS01000044.1 GCA_002480735.1 Bacillaceae bacterium UBA7792
CGCTCTTCCGATCGTCGAGAATGGTAAAATCCGCTAGAAAGCCTTCCTTAATCATTCCCCTATCCTCCTCATGACAAGCTGCAAATGCACTTCCTTTCGTATATAAGCACACCGCTTCATAGATGGAAAGGGCTTCTTCTGGCCGATAGGTGATTTGGTTCTCATCGGTCGGACTCGTTCTCGTTACTGCTGCATGAATTCCAAGCAATGGAGAAATGTCCTCTATAGGCGCATCAGAGCCACCAGCACAATGCAAATTCTCCTCCAAAAGTGTCTTCCAAGCATAACAATACTTCATCCTGCTTTCACCAATCCTATCTGTCACCCATGGAAAATCAGATGCTACAAAGCTTGGCTGCAGATCCAAAATAATTGGTAGCTTCTTGGCACGATCAATCAAATCTCTTCGTAATATTTGGGCATGAATGAGACGATCCTTCCCGGGCACGTTCAAAGGATTTTCCTCGATCGCCTGTAGCGTCATTTCAAAGGCTAAATCCCCTATTGCATGAACGGCGATTGGCATCCTTAGCTCTCTAACCTTTGCAACAAGAGCATTTAGCTCCTCCTGCGAGAATATGGCCACACCATTTGTTGTCAGGTCATCGGCATAAGGATGGCTTAATAGTGCCGTTCTTCCCCCTAAGGAACCATCAGTGAAAATTTTTATCGCTCCGAATTCAATCCATTCGTTTCCTTTTAGAAAATGCCCACCGGCCTTTTGGAAATCATCCATTACTTTATGATGAACGAGCAAATGGGCACGGAAATGAGTTCCTTCTTCTTCAATGACTTCCCTAAAAATATTGTATGTTGGGCCAAACCCGTTATAGTAGGATAAATCCTCTGTATGCCCTCCTGTTAAGCCGTGGCTGTGGGCATCCCGAATCGCCGTTCGAAGTGCTCTTTTAAGATATGAATTAGTGGCCTTCGGAACGGCATCTAAGACAAGAGATTGAGCCTCTTCCTTGAAGATTCCATTTAAGGCCCCATCTTTATCCTTTCCGATAACACCTTCCACCTGATATTCTTTTCCTTCTACGATCGAGGCCTCCTCTAAAGCACAGGAATTAACGACTAGTGCATGGCGGCAAATTCTTTTTAATAAAACAGGATGGTTCGAAACCACTGCATCAATATCCGAACGAACAATGGGTTCAGCCTCTTCCCACAAATTTTCATTCCAACCCTCACCGATCACCCACTCCCCGCCCGCAACACTCTCAGCATAATTCTTCACAGCCTCTAATACTTCCCTTTTTGAACGATATCTGGAAAGATCGAGGCGGATGAGCTTTTCCCCGTGACCGATGAGGTGTAGATGACTGTCGACAAATCCAGGGAGCAAGGTTTGACCATTTAAGTTGATTCTTTTTGTGATCTTATATTTGATTTCAAACTCTTGAATATTTCCAGTTGCAATAATTTTATCATTTTCGGTTAAAATAGCTTCAACCTGATGCCCCTCCTCCATCATGGTGTAGATCGGGCCTCCATACCAAAGCGTAAACATTTCATTCCCTCCCCAAAAATAAAGGTGCAGACAAAAAATAGTCTGCACCCTTATTAATTCTACTTCGCACTTTCTAATTCCTTTTGCCTTAATTCTATACGCCTAATTTTTCCCGACGTTGTTTTCGGTAGGTCGGAAACAAATTCAATTCTGCGCGGATATTTGTATGGAGCCGTTAAGCTTTTTACATGCTCCTGTAGTTCTTTGATTAGACTAGGATCTCTCTCGTCAACCCCATCTTTTAGCACAACGAAAGCCTTTACGACATGTCCCCTTATTTCATCTGGGCTTGCTACAACCGCACATTCCTTCACAAACGGATGCTTTACAAGAGCATCCTCCACTTCAAACGGTCCAATCGTGTAGCCTGAACTAATGATGATGTCATCACCACGCCCTTCAAACCAGAAATAGCCGTCTTCATCCTTTTTCGCTTTATCCCCTGTTATATAATATTCTCCCCTGAATTGCTTGGCCGTCCTCTCAGGGTCCTTGTAATAATGCTTGAACAACGCAGGAGTATCGATATGGACCGCAATATCCCCGACTTCTCCCGGTTCACATGGTTTTCCATCATCATTGACAATTTCAACACGGTTCCCTGGAATTGGCTTTCCCATTGAACCGGCTCTTAATTCCATACCCTTTGTTATGCCAACTAAGAGTGTATTCTCGGTTTGACCGTATCCATCACGAACATCGATGTTGAAATATTTCTTAAACGTATCAATGACATTTCTGTTCAAAGGCTCTCCAGCAGAAACCGCGCTGCGAAGATGAGCGAGCTTATAGTCCTGTAGGTTTTCTACCTTCGCCATCAAACGATACTCTGTTGGGGTACAACAAAGAACATTCACAGCATATTTTTCAAGTAGCTGTAAATATTTATTTGGTTCGAATTTGCCATGATAGACGAGACCTGTTGCACCCGAACCAAGGACAGAGAGGAAAGGACTCCAGATCCACTTTTGCCATCCAGGTCCTGCCGTTGCCCATACGATGTCGCCCTCTTCAATACAAAGCCAATTCGGTGCCGCTGCTCGCAAATGTGCATATGCCCAGCCATGTGTGTGCACGACACCCTTTGGATTCCCAGTCGTTCCTGACGTATAAGAAAGAAAAGCCATATCTTCTTTATCTGTATTTGCTAAGGGCAGTTCATCAGAAGCTTGAGCCATTTCATCGTCCAAATGGATCCATCCCGGTTCTTGCTTGCCGACAACAAATTTAGGAAGATGATCAATTCCATCCACCTCAGCAAATTGTTCAACATACAGATGGTAGCTAATGATTCCTTTCACATCCCCATGTGAAATGCGGTATTGAAGGTCTTTCGTTTTGAGCATTTCGGAGCTTGGGATGACGACAAGTCCGATTTTTAGAGCAGCTATGTAGACCTGATAAGCTTCGATCAATCTAGGAACGATTACCAGCACGACGTCCCCTTTTTCCAGACCACTGTTTGTGAAGACATTCCCGATCCTATTTGCATTCCTTATCAGGTCTTGATAGGTTATTTGCTTTGTTTCCCCGTCTTCTGATTCCCAGATAACCGCAACCTTCTTCGAATCCTCCGCAAACCTTTCCATTTCAGAAACTAAATTATAGCTACTCGGTGCTAACAAGTCTTCCCGTCTCATTCGAACTCCCCCTAAAAATTGAATTATTATCTAGTCATAATATCAAGTGTTAATTTTATTTTATCGATTTTTCCGAGTAATTTCTAGTTTTAGTTTTTGAAATTTATTTGAATTTGGCTTTTTTTCTCAAGAAGTTCATTGGAAAACAGCCTCGAAAAAATAAAAAGGAGCGGGCCGAAACCCACTCCTTGTAGCCATTTTATTTATTTTTTTATTTGTAGCCGCCGCCTAATTGAGATTGAGCCATTGATACTAAACGCTTTGTAATTTCTCCACCAACAGAACCGTTAGCGCGAGAAGTTGTGTCAGCCCCAAGGTTAACACCAAACTCTGTAGCAATTTCATATTTCATTTGGTCGATTGCTTGTTGAGCACCAGCAACTAGTAGTTGGTTTGAACTGCTGTTGTTTGCCATAGGATATCACCTCCTTGTGAATATAGAGTGTGTTATCCGTATGGTGTTCATTCAAAAAAAACATTGGTAAATTGTTTCAATCAAGACTTGCCAATCTTGTAAATTTTGGGCAAATAGTCTTTGATCAATTACCGCCTTATACATGTACGTTCTCGCTAGTTTCGTACCGCATAAAACCCGTTCACGTACACGTATAAGGCTAAATAATTTTTAGAACAACTCTTCAATCTCATCTTTTTGAGTTTGATCTATAGGTCTAATCTGAATCGTTTCCGTTCCGTTAACCGCTTCAGCTATGAGCGGGTCAAAATCGATAAAACTCTCATAAAATTCAACCTTTTCCTTCTTCGGCTTCGTTTTCGGTGAAGATGGAACAAAAACCGTACAGCAGTCCTCGTAGGGTTGAATGGAAATATCATGCGTGTCTATGTCCATGGCAAGCTTAATAATATCCGTCTTATCCATCATTACTAATGGACGCAGGATCGGTGTACTCGTCACATCATTAATCGCAAACATGCTTTCAAGGGTTTGACTCGCAACCTGTCCAAGACTCTCACCCGTTACAATAGCTAATGCATTGTGCTTCTCTCGTAGAGCATCAGTAATTCGCAGCATTAATCTTCTGGTCGCAGTCATGGAATAATTCTGTGGAATCTGTTGCTGTATAGCCTGCTGTGTCGCAGTAAATGGAACGATATGGAGCGTAAAATAGCCTCCGTTGGCCATGGCGAGCTTTTCTGCAAGGTCGATTACCTTTTGCTTGGAACGTTCACTTGTAAAAGGAGGGCTGTAAAAATGGACCGCTTCAAGCTCTAAGCCCCGCTTCATGGAAAGATAGCCTGCAACTGGGCTGTCTATTCCACCAGAAAGCATCAGCATCGCCTTCCCGCTAGAACCGCTCGGCAATCCACCAGCACCTTGAATATTCTCACAGGATAAGTAAGTCGCTTCAGCACGAACCTCAATATGCAGATCAATATCAGGGTTTTTGACATCTACCTTAAGATTAGGAATATTTTTTAATAAATGGGCACCAAAAATTTGATTAATTTCATTCGTATCATAGGCAAATGTCTTATCCGACCTTCTAGTGGAGATTTTGAAGCTTTTCCCTTCTTCATATACCTGTTCAAATAGTTTAAGAGCTGCTTCCTTCATTTCCTCTAGCTCTCTACTCGTTTTTACAGCCGGACTGAAGGATTGAATCCCGAATATTCCTCTTATCCGCTCGATGATTTCTTCCCCATTCTCTCCATTTAAGACAATATACATCCTTTCCCGCCCGCCTTGAACCTTGGCATTAGGAAAGTCTTTAATGGCTCGCTGAATGCTTCGTTGTAGCTTTGTTACAAATTTATTGCGATTTCGACCCTTTGTCGAAATTTCACCGTATCGTATCAAAATTCGATCATAGTTCATCCTTATTTCATTACCTCTCTTAATTTGTTTACTGTTTCCTTGATCGCATCTACTACAAAATTCGCTTCCTCTATTGTATTCTCATGGGAAAGACTAATTCGAATGGCACTTCCCGAGATTTCCTCCGGTACCCCCATTGCAATTAATGTGCTGCTTCCTGCTTTCTTTTTTGAGGAGCAGGCACTAGTCGTCGAGACGTAGATGTCTTTTTCCTCTAGTGCATGAACGAAGACTTCTGCCTTAAATCCCTTTACTGAGAAATTAATAATATGGGGAGCGGAGTTAACTGCAGG
>DLCS01000043.1 GCA_002480735.1 Bacillaceae bacterium UBA7792
GCCGCCAGCAGGAATATCAGCATCCCGGTTGCAAGCCCGTTCAACGTAAGATTCAAAAATACATCCAAGCGAATTCCTCCTCCCTAGGCAATTCCTAAAAACTTCCTTCTCATCTCATCATCTTCTCGTAAAATCTCCATCGAACCATTTTTGACGGTCCGCCCATCATCGATAATATAGAAGCAATCTCCGACTGTACTTGCCATCATGAAGTTTTGCTCCACGAGCACAATCGTTGTTTTATCCTTCATTTCCATGATCGATTCCATCACTTTTTCAACAACAATCGGTGCTAAGCCCTTACTTGGCTCGTCAATCAGAAGCAGTTCATTGTCATTGACATAAGCTCTTGCAATGGCAAGCATTTGCTTTTGCCCCCCACTTAAGAGGCCACCATGCTTCTTCCAAAACTTCTTTAAATCAGGAAACAGATTCAAAATATATTCAAGACTTTCCTTTGTTTTGTCCTTCTCATCCTTCATGGCTACCTTCATATTCTCTTCCACGGTCAATTGGGCGAAAATCCCTTGATCCTCTGGAACATACCCAATTCCTTTTTGGGCAATGGTGTACGTGGGATCAGCCTTTATTTCCTTGCCATTGAAGAGAATGCTCCCTTTTGAAGCTGGGTTTAAGCCCATAATCGTTCGTAAGGTCGTCGTTTTTCCCGCTCCATTCCTCCCAAGCAGAACCGTTACCTCTCCTTTACGCACCTCAAAGGAAATCCCTTGCAAAATATGAAATTGACCAATATAGGTTTCAACATTTTCGAGCTTTAATTGTATGCTCACGAGTGCAGACCCCCTAGATAAGCAGACTGAACGGTTTCATTTTTCATGATTTCCTCTGGTGTACCATCTGCTAGTAACCTCCCGTTGAAGAGCACCATAACCGAATCAGATAAATCTAGGATCATATCCATCTTGTGTTCGATTAAAAGGATCGTCCGGTCGCCCTTTTCTTTGATGCGACGAATCACATCTAATATCGCTGGTACCTCCTCAAGCGACATCCCTGCTGTTGGCTCATCTAACAGAAGCACCTCCGTATTTAATGCTAGCAGCATGGCAATCTCTAATTTCCGTTTTTCTCCATGGGCGAGATTACTAGCAATGGTATCCTTCTTGTCGTCAAGCATCACCATTTCTAGCCATTCAACTGCTTTTTCTTCTAGATTCTTATATTTTTTAAAATGGCCAAGCATTTGATAACGAATTCCTGCCTGAGATTGAACGGCCAGACGAACATTTTCTAGCACAGTTAAATTGGGGAAGACATTCGTAATTTGAAAGGAACGACCAATTCCTTTCCGGGTCCGTATCGTTGGGGAAAGCTTCGTGATATTCTCTCCATTAAAAAATATCTCCCCTTCTGTTGGAGAAAGCTGACCACTTAATAAATTGAAAAAAGTAGTCTTTCCTGCCCCATTTGGACCAATGATCGACTTGAATTGGTTCTTAATGACAGCGAGATTGACATGATCCACTGCAGTATGCCCCCCAAAGCGAATCGTTAAATCCTTTGTTTCAATTAAGGTTTCCATCTGTTTATCACCTCATATCTATGAAATAATGAGCTTCGGCAAAAAATTCCGAAGCTCATCGTCCTGATTGAAAGTTAATTTCTTATTGGAGGAGCTGTTTCTTCTGGGCTTAATTCACGAATTAAGACTGGAACAGGATATGGAACTCCTTCTTTCTTCTCTAGCTTTATAGCGTATAACGTTTGCAGCGCTTGATGGTCTTCAGGACGGAACGTCATCTTACCTTTAGGTGTTTCAAAGCTCATCCCTTCCATTGTTTCAATTAATGTATCGGCATCTGCATTTCCTTCTGTTTTCTTCAAAGCTTCTACAATTGCAATGGCTGCTGTCATTCCACCAGGAGTGAAGAGGTCTGGAACTTCCCCATTAAATCTTTTCTTATGTTCTTCTAATAACCAGTCATGGATTTCATTATCTGGCAGCTCATGATAATAAACCGTAAATCCTTCCATTCCAATTAGTGGCTCCATCGTTGCAAGTGCTGCGATATCTGGTGCCCCTGTTGAAATTTTAATGCCCTTTTCCTGAACCTTCATATCGGCTATTTGGTTCCAAGGTGAATTTGCCCCTGCCCATACAACAAATAAGTAATCTGGTTTGGCATCAATGATTTTTTGAATATTTGATGTAAAGTCTGTTGCAGCTGGATCGGCATATTCCTCATGAATAATTTCTGCCCCTAGCTTCTCAGCAGCTTCCTTAAATGCAGCCACTCCATCCCATCCAAAGGAATAATCCGGTGCAAAGGTAGCAATTTTGACGCCTTCCTTCGCAATTGCAGCAGCCCCTGCCACAGCATCCTGGGATGAGTTACGAGCAGTTCGGAAAATATAGTCATTGTACTCTGAGCCTGTAATGCTATCCGCAACCGCTGGTTCTACAATCATGATTTTCTCGTATTCTTCTGCAAGCGGCAGAACAGCCAACGTGTCACCGGAGCTTGAGGAACCAACGAGGAAATCTACCCCATCTTCCTCTAATAGCTTTGTTGCCTTCTGGACTGCCACTTCAGGTTTTGTTTCCGTATCTTCTACGATAAATTCAATTTTGCGTCCTGCTACCTCCATCGTTCCTTCAGTTGCATACTCTAAACCAAGCTCGAATCCGCGAAGCGTTTGCTTTCCGTATGCCTCTAATCCGCCTGTTTGAGAGGCGAGCACGCCAATCTTAATCGGTTCTGTTACTTTCGGTTCGTCCTTGTCCTTTGTCCCTTCCTTTTCTTTACTGCCAGCATCCTCACTACATGCAGAAAGCATCATAAATAAGGCTAAAAAGAGTACAAAAAATAGTCCTCGCTTAAAGTTCCTCACGTTCTTCCTTCCCCCTTAAATTTGTTCGTATAAAAAGCCTGCTAAGCTTTGAACACATCATAATAAATAGGGGTTACAATGGAGTTACAAATAAAAAAACAACCCCAAAGGGCTGCTTACATACGATGGATATTTTCCTCCGCTTCCAAAATCATTTCATACATATGCCGTGTCGGCTCTAACGGACTTACTCCGAGCTCTTCCTCAAGGATTTCACAGCATTTCTTGTACCATTTCATCGCAAAGGGGCGATTATTTTTTCGATAATAACAAAACATAAGCAAACGGTACGCTTCTTCCCACGTCCGATCCTTTTCTAGAATTCTTTCACACCAGTAGATTGCTTTATCAAATTCCTGTTTCCCAACATAGGCTTGCGCGATCTTCTCAGCCCCTCTGAGAAAAAGTACCAATAACCGTTCCCGCTCGTTCAAGCACCAATCATCATACTGCCTTTCGGGTAAAAAATCACCCTTGTAAATTTGCAAGCCTCTTTCTAGACACATAATGGCCTGATCGCTATCCCTTTCCTCAAGCCCAAGATTAACCCACTCCTCAAATTGGGCCGTATCCAGCTCCACGCTTGCCCCTGGATTCACTCCATAGGCAGTGCCATTTCGAATGACAAAAAACGGGGTAGCTCTCGCCTTTCGATTGGGCTCAAGTGCGCTGTGGAGTGCATTTAACGCAACCTTAAAATCCCTTGTCGCCCCTTTCTCATCCTGATTCGGCCAGATTTTTTGAAAGATTTCCTCCTTAGGAAACATATGATGAAGCTGGGTAATAAAGAGCTGAAGAAGCTCCTTCGCCTTTCCTCTTTGCCAGTCCTTTTCCTCGACCTCCTTTTCCCCAAGCCATACCCTGAACTTTCCTAATGCTTCGACTCTCAATGTGTAACCAGGGTGGGATTCCAGCTCAGTAAATCCCATATCCTGAAGGATCTTGTTCACGTAGCTGGTAGCAATATTTTTTCTTTGGGCTTCTATTAAAAGAGGTACAAACACTTGTAAGTCCCTTGGTCCAAAAATTGTTCGTTTATGAAAAATAAATTCATAGCTTCCTAGACGAACCTGCTTTAAGAACAGCATCATCTTTTCCTTAAAGGCTTCCTCATCCTGATTTAAAAAATAGACATGCCCTTGCCAAAAATACGTAAGCATCTTACCGTAGTCATCATGGCAGTCCGCAAACATCTTCTCGGCGGTTTCCAAATAAACACAAGCCTGAGCGAATTTTTGATTATGGACAGCGGAAATTCCCATCGCTATCGTGATCAAGGAGGAGAGCCACAGGTCTTGAACCTTTTCCGTTTCCTGTAATGCTGCTTCCCCCATTTCAATCGCCCGCTCATATTCTCCTTTTGTCCCATATAGCAGGCAAAGTCCCATTAATGGCTCGGCTTTTCCCCTTTCCACCTGGATATGATCCATGATTTCCAGGGCGGTTTCATAACACTTCTTTCCTAACGTACTGTCATATTTGTGAAGAAGCTGAACGGCGTGCCCCATACGCATCCAGCCACATGCTTCAACGAATGGGGAGCCAATCTCAATCCCATGCTGAATGCCAACCTGTGCAAGCCGTTTCGACTCCACAGCATTTCCTTTAAATGCTTCAATTAAGGCTAACAACAAATCAGTTTCTCGGT
>DLCS01000233.1 GCA_002480735.1 Bacillaceae bacterium UBA7792
CAATTTTACCACCTCAATTATATGACGGCCAAAAAGCTGATAAAGTTTCAGAAATTTTAAAATCCGTTATGAAAATGAAATTTGAATAACGATTTAATTTTCTTAATATACTATAAATATATGAAAGATAAAGTATAAATTCTATTAAAGTACTTGATTCCTAACGTATTTTTTAAATTCTATAAAAAGTCAAAATATTTCATAATAATATATTGAATTTTTGTAGAAAGAAGAGTAATATAGCATTTATCAAAAATATTCATCTTGGAGGATTTATCAGCATGCAGAAAAAGCTATCATTTTCATCTTACTTAGTTATCGGAGTTATGTTATTCGCCCTATTTTTTGGGGCTGGAAACTTAATTTTCCCTGCACAGCTAGGACAGAATGCAGGAGACAACCTGTTGCCAGCTGTGATTGGATTTTTGGTTACCGGGGTTGGCTTACCCTTTTTAGGGATTCTCGCTATGGGATTTTCGGGGAGTTCAAACTTACAGGAGCTTGCTAGCAGAGTCCATCCGAAGTATGCCATCTTTTTTACATCTTTACTCTATTTAACCATTGGACCATTTTTTGCAGCGCCACGTACTGGGACTGTTGCTTATGAAATCGGAATTACACCATTTGTTCCCGAAGATTCTATCAAACTTGGATTGCTACTTTTTACCTTTGTATTCTTTGGTATAACCCTATGGTTATCGTTAAACCCAGCTAAAATTGTGGATCGAGTAGGAAAAATCCTTTCTCCAGGAATCATCATCTTGTTATTTTTCCTATTAATTATGACGGTGATCAAGCCGTTAGGCCCAATCGGTGAACCGCAGAACGCCTATGTGAATAACCCTCTTGCCAAAGGGATTATCGAAGGGTACAACACGATGGATGCATTGGCTTCGCTTGTTTTTGGAATTATTGTGATTAATGCGATTCGCGTGATGGGGGTAACCTCAAGAAAGGGGATTCTATCTGCAACGTTCAAGACAGGAGTTGTAGCAGTTTCCTTCCTTGCTATCATTTATGTAGGAATTTGTTACCTTGGGGCAACGAGTACGGAAAGATTTGGCTTATTTGATACAGGGGGACCCGTTCTAAGCAGTGCCTCATCCTATTATTTCGGTACCTTTGGCTTAGTGATTCTCGCTGTTATTATTATTTTAGCATGTCTGACAACAAGCATTGGTTTGATTACTGCCTGTGGAGAATACTTCAATAGTCTATTTCCGAAGATCAGTTACAAGGCATTTGTCATCTTCTTTTCATTATTTTCATTTGTGATTGGGAACTTTGGGCTCGGAAATATTATTACATTTTCCATTCCAGTATTAATGTTCCTCTATCCACTTGCTGTAACCCTGGTGTTACTAACATTCTTGTCGCCATTATTTAATCATTCAAGAATGGTATATGTAGCGGGAACCGTAGTTGCATTCCTGATTAGTATCATTGACGGCATTAAGACTCTATGTGAAACTCTTGAAATTTCTTATTTCAAGTGGCTCGAAGTAATCATTTCCTTTTATGAAAAAGCATTGCCTCTTTACGAACAAGGACTTGGCTGGCTTTTACCTGTTCTAATTGTCGTTGTAATCACAGGGATATTTGCTAGATTTCAGAAGGTATCCATGATAGAGGTAAGATAATTGTTGAAACCGATCTGTATAGGTCGGTTTCTTTGTAGTTTCATGAGCCTGATGCTTTTCTTTCCAAATATCTTCATGTATGATAAAGACTGATCAATTTTTTTACATAAAAGGAGCTGTCATAATGACAAAAAGAGGAACCATTCAAATGCAAACTGGAGAAAAAATTGAGTTTGAATTATACCCAAATGAAGCACCAGGGACAGTAGCAAACTTTGAAAAATTAGCTAATGAAGGCTTCTATAATGGTTTAACCTTTCACCGTGTGATTCCTGGATTTGTAAGCCAAGGGGGCTGCCCAAGAGGAAATGGGACAGGTGGTCCTGGTTACACAATCAAGTGTGAAACTGAAGGAAACCCACATAAGCATGAGGTAGGGTCATTATCGATGGCTCACGCAGGAAAGGATACGGGTGGAAGTCAGTTCTTCATCGTTCACGAGCCACAACCACATTTAAACGGTGTTCATACGGTTTTCGGTAAAGTTACAATTGGTATGGAAACAGTTTTGAGCATGAGAAATGGCGATGTAATGGAGAAGGTAGAAGTATTTGACGCATAAAAAGAAGGGCATCCAGGAGAGCAATAACTCCGGGTGCCCTTTTTTTATCGACTAATTTAACTGCTGGGACCATTCCTCGACATTCCAGACCTTGGTAACCCAATCCTCATAGAAATCGGGCTCATGGCATACTAGCACAATGGTTCCTTTATATTCCTTTAAAGCTCGTTTTAATTCAGCCTTTGCATCAACATCCAAATGGTTCGTCGGCTCATCGAATAAAAGCCAGTTACTTTCATTCATTTGCAGCTTACACAGACGGACCTTCGCTTGCTCGCCCCCGCTTAATTGGCTCATCTGACGGGAAATATGTTCATTTTTGAGCCCACATCGTGCAAGGGCAGCACGGACCTGATGCTGATCAAGGCTCGGGAATTCGTTCCAAACATCCTCTATCGGTGTGATGTTCCCTGCCTTCACTTCCTGTTCGAAATAAGAAGGGTAGAGGAAGTCACCTTTTTCAATTTTTCCACTGAGCGGAGGAATGACCCCCAACATCGTTTTCAACAGTGTTGATTTTCCGACACCGTTGCAGCCGACAATCGCTATTTTATCGCCACGCTCAATGGTCATGCTCATTTTTGGAAGGAGAGGGTGATCGTAGCCAATTTCAAAGTCAGTTCCTTCAAAGACATATCATGAGCTTCCACGTGATTCCTTAAAAGAGAAGGTAGGCTTAATCGCTGTTTCTGGTCGGTCAATTCTCTCTAAACGCTCCAACTGCTTTTGGCGGCTTTTTGCTCTTCCTGTTGTCGAATAACGGGCCTTATTTTTTGCGATAAATTCTTCCTGCTTTTTAATGAATTCTTGCTGTTTTTCATATGCGTTAATATGCTGATTTTTCGTAATTTCAGCAAGCTCCAAAAACTTTTCATATGTTGCGGTATAACGATTCATTTTGGAGAACTCCAAGTGAAAGATCACATTCGATACTTGATTCATAAATTCTGTATCGTGAGAGATAAGGATAAAGGCATGTGGGTATTCCCTGAGATAGCCGGTCAACCAGCGAATATGCTCGACATCCAGGAAGTTTGTCGGCTCATCCAGTAAGAGCACTTTCGGTTTTTCGAGCAAGAGCTTTGCAAGTAAAACCTTCGTTCGCTGTCCACCGCTGAGAGCAGCTACATCTCGATCGAGTCCAATCGCATCAAGGCCAAGTCCACGGGCTGCATCTTCAACCTTTAA
>DLCS01000230.1 GCA_002480735.1 Bacillaceae bacterium UBA7792
CTGTTTGGTATCAGGTTGGCTTGTCAGAAATTATTGCAGCTAACCCACAGATTAAGAATCCACGCTTGATCTATCCAGGGCAAAAGATCACCATTCCAAACTATAGTGGAACAAAGAATGTTGAAAATCAAGTCATCCAGCTAACGAATCAGGAACGGGCAAAGTACGGTTTGAAGCCATTAAAAGCCAATTGGGAACTATCAAGAATTGCCCGCTACAAATCCGCTGACATGAGGGACAAGAATTATTTCTCCCATGACAGTCCAACCTATGGCTCTCCTTTTACCATGATTAAGAGCTTTGGACTGGCGTATCGAAGTGCAGGTGAAAATATTGCAGCTGGGCAAACGACACCTCAGCAGGTCGTTCAAGCTTGGATGAATAGTCCTGGGCACCGGGCCAATATTTTGAATTCATCCTACACAGAAATTGGGGTAGGATATGCGGCAGGTGGCTCCCAAAGATATTACTGGACGCAGATGTTCATTCAAAAATAATGCTGTAATATATTGTGCAATAAAGCCTAAAATGCCGGGATATTCCGGCGTTTTTTTATGAGGAAAATGGCGAGTAAGTCCCAGACCTATCCCTTTCTAAGACTCAAGACCGATCGAAAAATAAAGCTCAGGCTCGTTATGAAAAGCATGAAATCTAGGTAAGATGAAATCAAGAAAGGAGGCAACAACAAATGAAAAAATTCGGGTTGCTTTTATTAGGAGGCATTGCTGCATTCGTGTTGATTGCAAATCTGGGACCATTGGTAGGGCTTGCCGTGAGTTTAGCCATCCTGTATTACGTCTTTAAACAGTTCCTAAAAACAGATTCCCTTGGACTAAAGATTGGACTCGCTATCTTGGGCTTTTTCTTACTCATGGCAGCGGCCTCCAATGTACCGGCCATTATCGGCATCGTCGCAGCATACATTCTCTTTGTCGTTTATAAAAAATGGAATGGTACAAAGGAGATGGCCGTCGAAAGTGACGACCCATTCCAAAACTTTGAAAAACAATGGTCAGAGCTTAAGAATTACTAATCAGTACAAAGGTGCACAGAAAAATTCATTGTCACAAAAAACTATCAAATGAGGAGAGGTTAATATGACCAACTTATTCACCCGTATTAAAAATATCGTCGTTGCAGACATCAATGAGGCATTGGATCAAAAGGAGAAAAGAAATCCTATCTCGTTACTAAATCAATATCTTCGTCAGTGCGAACAGGAAACAGAGAAGGTGCAGAAATTAATTACGCGACAATATCGCTTAAAGGAAGAATTCGCTCGTGAGTATGGGCAAGCGGCTGAGCTTGTGGATAAACGCAAATATCAAGCGGATGTTGCCGCCAAAGCAGGAGAAAGCGAATTACAGCAATTTGCTATGCAAGAGGCCATCTATTATGAAGAGCGTGCAGCTAGACTTAAGCAATCGCTTCATGAAGCGGACAAAGAATTACAGGACCTTGAGAGAAAATATGAAGAAATGAAGCATAAGTTAAAGGATATGCAAATTCGTCGCATGGAATTAATGGGTCGTGAGAATGTTTCAAGAGCCAATCACCGCATTAACCAGGTCATTGATAACGACCTATATTCAGAGAAGTCTTACTCTCGTTTTGCGGAGATTGAATCCTACTTGAATCGCCTCGAAAATGAAGTGAATTCTTCCTATCAGCGTAGCACGATTGATGCAAGAATCACACAGCTTGAAAAAGATATGAAAAAAGAAGAAAAACTGGTATAAACATGATATTCTAAAAAAGGGCGTAGAGTTTCTACGCTCTTTGAAGCTAACAAAGTTATTTCTCATAGGAGGGGAGGAGTAAATATGCAGTTAAAGATAAAAAGCGAATATGTCAGCTGGGCGATTTTACTAGGCCTAGTCGTTTTATTACTAGAGATTTCTTTCTTTAATCGCGGCGTCATCTTTTCCCTCCTAGTTGCAATTGGCATGATATACATGGGACGAAAATGGATGCCTAGCTCAACGGGAAAATTATTTTTCTGGTTTGGAATCATCTTTTTCACACTAAGTATCTTTAATATGATGACATTTAAGTTCCTGCTCTTAGCGATATTAGTTTTTCTCATCATGGAATATGCCAAATCGAAAAAGAAGCCCGAGGTCATCCAACCGATTATAAAGATAGAGGATTTAGAGAAAAAACAAGCAGAGGTATTACTTGAAAAAAAGCCAATTTTTGAAAACACGCTTTTTAAAGATCGGAAGACACCTGAACAGGTCTACGAATGGAATGACATTAATATCCAAACATTGATTGGGGATACAACGGTAGATTTGAGCTATACGGTTCTTCCAAAAGGGGAAACCGTCATTTTTATCCGTAGCTTTGTCGGTAATCTTCAGGTTCTCGTTCCGTATGATATAGAGGTGAGCATCAATCATTCCTCTATCGTGGGTACCGCAAACGTCTTTCATTTTGAAGGGGATAAAATGTTTAACCAATCCGTTCAGTATCAAACGGAAGGGTATGAGAAGGCGGAGCAGAAGGTCAAAATCTTCACCTCGTTCTTTGCTGGCGATTTAGAGGTGAAGCGCTCATGAATATTCTTCAAAGGCAGATTGGCTGGGGGCTACTAGTAGCCTTTATTGTTTTTGTAATGATCACGATATCGTTTACTCTTTCTTTTCCAATTTCGAGCTTCAGTGAACTTTGGGAACGAGAGCTAATGGATATCCCCTTTATTCTATTTGTGCCAAGTATTAGCCTTGCCATCGGACTTTTGTTTGGCGTCGTTTCGGGCTTCTATTGGAAAAAACAATTCCAATCCATCAATCAAATGCTTCACGAAATTGAAGAGGGAAGAACGATCGACGTAAAGGAAGATGGAATGTTTGACGACATGCAAGAGATTTTTGGACGAGGCAAGAAAATTCAAAGACAAATTGCTGAGCAGGCAAAGCTGTCACAAAAGCTAGCGAATGAAAAAGCAGAGGATCAGGAAAACCGCATTCAGGAAATTATCTCCCAGGAGCGAAATCGCCTTGCTCGAGAGCTTCATGATTCGGTAAGCCAGCAGTTATTTGCGGCATCCATGCTCATGTCTGCCATTAATGAAACGAATCAACCTTCCAACGAGCGAGAGGCGAAACAGCTGCAAATGGTCGAGGCGATGATTCATCAGTCCCAGCTTGAAATGAGAGCCCTTCTTCTTCATTTGCGTCCTGTTGCATTAAAAGGAAAGTCGCTTCAGGAAGGAATTGAAGAGCTCTTAATCGAATTATCACAGAAAGTAACGATGGACATCAATTGGAAGGTGGAAGATTTTCCTCTCGATAAAGGGGTAGAGGACCATCTATTTCGAATTTTGCAGGAGTCCGTCTCGAATACGTTAAGACATTCTAAGGCGAATGAGCTGGAAGTTCTGCTCATACAGAGAGATGATTTCATTATTTTGCGAGTGGTCGATGATGGGGTCGGCTTTGACCAAGAAGAGTCGAAGGCAGGCTCTTATGGCATGCAGAATATGTATGAACGTGCAGTGGAAATTGGCGGCACGTTAAAAATCGTTAGCGTCAAAAACAAAGGAACTCGTCTTGAGGTTAAGGTTCCAATCATGGAGAAAAGGGGTGAGGTCAATGATTAGAGTATTATTTGTCGATGATCATGAAATGGTGCGTATTGGGGTTTCGTCCTATCTTTCTGCTCAGCCAGATATTGAGGTGGTTGGTGAGGCTGATAACGGGAAAACAGCAATTGAGCTTGCTTTAAAGCTCCGTCCTGATATTATCCTAATGGATCTGGTCATGAACGAAATGGATGGGATTGAGGCAACAAGAAACATCATTGCCGAATGGCCGGAAGCCAAAATTATTATCGTCACAAGCTTTCTCGATGATGAAAAGGTCTATCCTGCTCTAGAGGCAGGAGCGACGAGCTATATGCTCAAAACCTCGAAGGCGAGTGAAATTGCCGATGCCGTTCGGTCTACATATCAAGGGCAGTCTGTTCTTGAGCCAGAAGTAACGGGGAAAATGATGACGAGGATGCGCCAAAGAAACAATGCCCTCCCCCATGAGGAGCTTACCTCCCGCGAGATGGAGATTCTTTTATTAATGGCGGAAGGAAAAAGCAATCAGGAAATTGCCGATGAACTCTTTATTGCTTTAAAGACGGTAAAAACTCATGTCAGCAATATTCTGAGTAAGCTTCAAGTACAGGACCGAACGCAAGCAGTCATCTATGCGTTCAAGCATTCATTGGTAGAATAAAGGATAAGCTTATTGACACAAGTCAGTAGGCTTTTTTGTTGCAAAAAATAAATAATCTCCTAACTTGTCTCATATATTTAGAGAGTAGATGTTATGAAGTTAGGAGATGCAGCATGAGTACATTTGTAAGAGGGTCATTGTTGTTAATTGTTGCTTCCTTTTTAGGAGAATGTGTGGAATTTGTGATGAATATGGTCTTAGCGAAAGAGCTTGGTGAAAGAGGATTAGGTCTATATATGTCGATTCTGCCGACAGTTTTCCTCATTGTTCTCTTGGCTAGTTTTGAGCTGCCGATCTCAATTTCGAAGTTTATTGCGGAAAAGGATGAGAAATACCATCGCTATATGCTCAAGTATGCCATCCATATGACAGTGGTCATTACTGCCGTCTTTCTCACTTTATTTATCCTGCTCATGCCGTTCTTAACGATGTTTAAGGAATATCATCCACTTTTTAAATGGCTGATAGTCGTCCTTATTCCGCTTGTTTCCTTTACGTCCATCGCAAGAGGGTTCTTTATGGGAAAACAGCAGATGGGCAAGATTGCACTGGCGAATTTTATGCGGAAATTTGTCCAGCTCGGCCTGCTTGTGTTCTTGTTTCAGCTGTTTGAATTTGATATGGAATCGGCTATTTTGATCGCTTTTTTTACTTTTGTAGGAAGCGAGTTTGTCATTTTCTTATATTTGCTTCATATGTTTTATCTTCAGTATCAACAAATGAGGCCTCGTTCCTCAGAATATATTAGCGGCAAAGCTGTACGGAAGAATTTGATCGCGGTTTCTGTTCCTACAACAAGCATAAGAGTCTTTCATTGGTTAACCCATGCGATCCAGCCCTTTTTAATTAAAGCGGCCCTTCTACAATCCGGAATGACTGCAAGCCTAGCAACCGAACAATTTGGCCTCATGGCAGGTGTGGCGATGACCATCGGCTTCTTTCCAGCCTTTATTGCTCATTCCTTATTAATTGTTCTGATTCCAACTGTGTCAAAAGCCTATGCCCAAAGGGATCTGGATAGGCTGCAGCATTTATTAAGACAGGTAATTGGAGTTACCTTCTTATACGGTATGCCCGTTGTCCTCGTATTCTATTTTTTTGCCGAGCCATTAACAAATCTGTTTTTAACCTCCGAGACCGCGGCCCTTTATTTACAAGTATTAATTCCCTACTTCCTTCTCCATTTCTTTGTGATTCCTTTCCAGGCTTATTTAATTGGGCTTGGTCTATTGAAGGATGCCTTCATTCATAATGTGTGGTCGACAATTGTTTCCTTTGCTCTGATTTATTTTCTTGGCTCGATGCAAAGTTTCGGTATGGATGGAGTGATCATCGGAATGAATACAGGTACCGTTCTTCTTACCCTGATGCATTACTTAACCATTTGTAAGAAAATTGGAGTATCCTATTATTCTCTAAAAAGAGTGGCAAACCCATCTATGTGATTAATTTTTTTGTAAAATAATTTCAAACCTGGAAATAGTTAAAACTACTGAAAAAAGTCACTCCCATTCACAAAACAGTCAAAATTAAAAAAATAGCCTCTTATTAGAAACCCTTCAAAGTAAGGGTTTTTTCTGTTCTATAACATGTGAGACCCTTCTAGAAAATAATAGAATTCAAATATTTGTCAAATCATTGTTTCTGAAATGTGACAAAAGTCACAAAATATTGTTATTGTCAACTGAAAATGATAATCTTTAATTGTAAGAAGAAATAATATTTCTATTATTAAGAAAAGGGGAGATTATGATGTTTGGAAAATTATTAAGAGAAAATAATATTGTTGCTGGTATTTTAACCATTGTAAGAATATATTTGGGCTGGGCATGGATGTCAGCAGGCTGGGGGAAAATTACCGGCGGCTTTGATGCAAGTGGGTTCTTAAAGGGAGCAATTGCAAATCCGGTTATGGGACCTGATGGAAATATGGTCTATAGCGGTTGGGTCTCCTTCCTTGAAAGCTTTGCGATTCCTAATGCAGGATTATTCAATTTCCTTGTAGCTTGGGGAGAGCTATTAGTCGGTCTTGGTCTTATTCTTGGATGTTTCACAACAGCAGCTGCATTCTTCGCCTTAGTCATGAACTTTGCATTTATGCTGTCAGGTACAGTATCTCATAACCCAACTGATGTGATTATGGGAGTCTTCATTGCGGCAGCAGGTTATAACGCAGGTAAATTTGGTTTAGATCGTTTCGTATTGCCATACCTTCGCAAGCTAGTGAGCAAAGGAAAAAGCGAAGCAGGCCATTCGATATCCGCATAAATAATGATTGGTAGAGAGGAAGGCAGTGGGTTTAATCCCACTGCTTTTTCAATTTCTTTAGAGAAAACTGTAGGGTTATTCCTTCGCATAAGCGTCTATTAGGGTGAAGAGTGTTTTTGTGCTTTGAGGAGGAAAAAACATTGACAAAACAAATCGAAAATCAATTAGAAAACATATTTGAAGAATGGGTACAGGAGAATGGACAATCGCTATTAAACTATATTTATAAACTAGTTCAGCATAAGCAGCTCTCAGAGGATTTATATCAGGAGGTATTGATTTCTTCCTATCTTGCCTTACCAACCTTTGAAAATCGGTCCAATCTAAAAAGTTGGATTTATAAGATTGCCATCAATAAATGTAAGGATTATTGGCGAAAACAAAAAACCGTACAGAAATTTTGGGAGGAAAAGGTTTATTTTTACGAGTCAAGTTCGTCAATCCCACTTCCTGAGGAAGCTGTTATTAACAAATGTTCTGAGGAGGAAATGATCGAAACGATTAATGAGCTACCAGATATTTATCGAGAGCCATTGCTCCTATTTTATTATAAAGACCAAACATTGGGAGAAATTAGTGAGACGAAGAAGATCCCGATTTCGACAGTTAAAACAAGAATGAGAAGGGCTAAAGTTCAGTTAAAGGAGAGAGCTGAAGAGCTTGTCGCACTATAATTGGGAAATTTGACATATAATAAGGGAGTGATTGAAGGAAAGGAGTATACATATGAAGGAAAAATATTGCAAGGATTCATTCGTTGTCAAAACGAGCATTGTATTACCGCCGAATACGAATAATTATGGAACTTTATTTGGCGGGAAGTTGATGGAATATATTGATGATGTGGCTGCCATATCTGCCATGAGACATGCTCGTAAAAATGTCGTAACGGCTTCGACAGATTCGGTTGATTTTCTGCACCCTATTTTTAGTGGTCATTCCGTTTGTTTAGAGTCCTTTGTTACCTATACAGGAAGAACCTCGATGGAGATATTTGTGCGCGTGATTGCAGAGGATCTTTTAACTGGGGAAAGAAATGTCTGTGCATTATCTTTTTTAACGATGGTGGCCATTGATCAGGATGGAAAACCATCTGAAGTGCCAAAGGTGATTCCACAAACAGATGTAGAGAAGGAGTTATATCTCTCCGCAAAGGAACGTGCAGAAAGTAGAAAGAAGAGAAGAGCCGAAACAGAATCTTTTGCGAAAAAGTTTGGTACTAGTCTACCATGGTAAAGATTTTTTTGACACTGACCTCTCTAATGAGGCAGTTTTTTTTGTCTGATTTTAAGAGAAAAGAGGTTATTTCCTCGGAAATGATATGCAATTGGAGAAATGTTGGGTCAAAGAATTTTTGAGAAATTTGTAGTCTGAAAATTAAATATATTGTTATAATGATAGTATTGTTTTTGTATTAGGGTGTTTTCGTACGGATGGTGGTTTTTGAATGGCTTTGTATAACATCGAGAGGAGTGGGGTCTTGCGTCCAATCATACTTGGTCTACTTGCAGCGTTATTTTTTGCAACAACCTTTGTTTTAAACAGAGGGATGGAGTTATCAGGCGGCAGCTGGATCTGGAGTGCTTCGCTCAGGTTTATTTTTATGGTGCCCTTTTTGTTGGTGATCGTCATCAGGCGAAATAATCTAAAGCCGCTCCTTGAATTGATGAAGGAGAAGCCTTGGGAATGGGTGTTATGGAGTACAGTTGGATTTGGGCTATTTTATGCACCGCTTTGTTTTGCAACTGTGTTTTCACCAGGCTGGCTTGTGGCAGGTACATGGCAATTCACGATCATTGCCGGCTCCCTTTTAGCACCACTGTTTTATGAAACGATTCACACAAAAGAAGGCTCAATCAAAATTCGGGGTAAAATTCCACTGAAGGGTTTATTGTTTTCGTTGATCATTTTGCTCGGTATTGGATGCATGCAGCTTGAACAGGCGGAAAGCCTAACGACAAGGGATTTTTGGTTAGGGATCATCCCTGTTGTCATTGCTTCGTTTGCGTATCCTTTAGGTAATCGAAAAATGATGGTGATCGCAAATGGACGGTTAGACGTGTTTCAGCGGGTACTCGGTATGACGTTAGCAAGCATGCCGTTATGGCTGGTTTTGTCGGTATACGGGGTGATTGAGGTGGGGATGCCAAGTGCTAGCCAAACATTTCAATCCATGGTCGTCGCCATTAGCTCAGGGGTCATTGCAACCGCCTTGTTTTTTAAAGCAACCGATATGGTGAAGGACAATATGCAAAGACTAGCTTCCGTTGAAGCAACACAGTCTATAGAAGTGCTTTTTGCGTTAATGGGAGAAATCATCTTCCTTTCGCTGGCCTTTCCATCTCCACTTTCCTGGCTAGGAATTGTGCTTGTTATTATTGGGATGATTCTTCATAGCTATCTTTCACATGTGGGGGTAAAGGCAAATTCAAATGTGAATTTACAACCAAAGAAGGCGAGAATATAAAAAAGAACGACCGCGGTCGTTCTTTTTGCATATGGGCTTAATCTCTACTCCCAAGTATTCCAAAAATACGCAGGATGCTAATAAATAGGTTGATAAAATCTAAATATAAGTTAAGTGCCATGAGCGGTACTTCTTCTGCGGTAACTCCATAATGCTTCATCCGGTTGAAATCAAATAGAACATAGCCGCTAAAGACCAATACGCCGATAAAGGAGAATGCCAGCATCCCTGTTGAGCTTAATGGCCAAAAAATATTAAAGATGGATATGGCAATTAATGCAATCAATGCAGCCATTAGCATTCCACCAAGGAAGGAGAAATCACGTTTTGTCGTGGATGCGTAGATGGCAATGCCAGCAAAAACGGCAGTTGTTGTTCCTAAAGCGGTTATTACCGTGTTCGCTCCAATGGTTGCTAGATAGTACGAGATGATCGGATACGTAGTGACGCCTGAAATAAAGGTAAAAACAAACAAGAAGGTATAGGAAATAGACTTCTTACGGCGAAGCAAGAATGCACCGATTAACATGACAAATTCTAGAATGATGAGCGGAAGAAAAAGAGCCGGTGGAACAAAAACTCCCGCCATTGTCCCTGCGAACGCTATCCCTAAGGAAATGGCAAAGGTTCTCAGGACAGAGGGCAAATGCTGATTAGTGGATGTGTAGGCATACATATATCTTTCACCTCTGAATTAGAATGATTTATTGGTATGATACTTATACGTATGAAGGGTCTTGAGGTTTCATTCGATTGTTTAATTGGTTCAAAAGTAACACAGTTTAAGAAAAGAGCCTTATTTTTTTAACAGATCACGAATTTCCCTTAGTAACTCTTCCTTCGGATCAGCCTTGGTTTCTTCCTTCTTTTCTTCTTCCTTTCGTTTAAATCGATTAAAAAATCGAACAAAGAGAAAGATGGAGAATGCAATAATGAGAAAATCGACAACGGTTTGAATAAAGGAGCCATATTTTACTGTTGCAGCACCAACTGGAAAAGAGAGCTTACTGAAATCAACTCCACCGACCAATAGGCCGATAAGAGGCATAATGATATCATCCACGAGGGAGGAGACTATTTTTCCAAAGGCAGCTCCGATAATCACCCCAACGGCTAAGTCTAATACATTCCCTTTGAGTGCGAATTTCTTAAATTCATTCAACAAATTAGAAAACCTCCTTTGATTTTGGTAATACTTGATGTACTAATATAAATTATTTTAGAAAATTTGTAAAATAAAAGAAGAAAGCAGGAACCGATGAGGTTCCTGCTTAATATCTGATCTTAAAAGAATGAAAGGGCTCGGTATCAGCTTGTTCCTCGACTTTTAAATCTGTTACCTTGGAAAAAGGAGTTCCTAATCGAAGATCATTCATGAATTGGTCAAGGTTATCCTTATCTCCAACCGCAACAATTTCTACTGATCCCTCTGCTGAATTTTTTACCCATCCTGTGATGTCATACTGTACAGCTTTCATTTGGGTAAAATATCTAAATCCAACCCCTTGAACATTGCCACCTACGGTTATATGCAAACGAACCAACCTAATTCACCTCTTTTTTAAGGCTGTAAACGCAACGGTTGTGACGTTGCTCGGGCCGAATCATTTCACTTAGAAAGCCCAGTCACCCTTGCGGAAGATAGGTTCTGCCGTGCCGTCCTCTGTTATTCCATCAATATCCATTTCAGCGGAGCCAACCATGAAGTCCACATGGGTAATACTTTCATTAAGTCCATTCTCAGCCAACTCTTCGCTTGTCATTTGCTTACCACCTTCAATGCAGAATGCATAGGCACTACCGATGGCAAAGTGGTTTGAAGCATTTTCATCAAAAAGTGTATTGTAGAAAAGAATATTAGACTGTGATATCGGAGAATTATGTGGCACTAGTGCAACCTCTCCAAGATAATGGGAACCTTCATCTGTTTCCACAAGACGCTTCAGGATTTCTTCGCCTTCTTCAGCTTTTACGTCCACAATGCGACCATTTTCGAAGGTGATTGTAAAATTATCAATAAGGTTTCCACCATAGCTTAAAGGCTTTGTGCTAGAAACGGTACCGTTTACTCCAGTTTTATGTGGAACGGTAAACACTTCTTCAGTAGGCATGTTGGCCATAAATTCATGACCTTTTTCATTCACGCTACCAGCTCCAACCCACACATGCTTATCAGGAAGTTCAACCGTTAGGTCCGTTCCAGGTGCTTTATAATGAAGCTTTTTGTAGCGTTTTTCATTAAGATAGTTCACTTTTTCATGAAGAGTTTCATCATGCTTTTTCCATGCTTCAACCGGATTGTCTAAATCTGAACGGGTTGCCTTGAAGATCGCATCCCAAAGCTTCTGGGTAGCAGTTTCCGCTGATTCATTTGGGAAGACCTTTGCCGCCCAGCTTTGTGATGGTGCAGCGATTACGGTCCAACTCACTTTATCAGACTGGATATATCGACGATAGGTCTTGAGGGCTTTTCCGGCTGCCTTTTGGAAGTTGGCAATGCGCTCAGGATTGATTCCTTTTAGTAAATCAGGGCTTGAAGAGACAATGGACATGAAGGCCGCACCATTCTCAGCCAGCGCTTCAGTCTCTTTCGCTCTCCATTCAGGATACTCGTGGAATGCTTCATCAGGTGCCAGCTCATACTTGGTTCTTGATACTATATCATCGCTCCAGTTCACAACAACATTATATGCACCCGCTTCATAGGCCTTCTTAACCACCAGTCGAACAAACTCAGCGGAGTCAAGAGAAGTATTAATAACGAGTGTTTGATCCTTCTGAACATTGACCCCAACTTTAACTGCGAGCTCAGCGTATTTCTCAAGGTTCTGTTGAAACTCTGTCATAGGGAAATCTCCTTTGCTATGTATTATTCATATTGTAGCTTTTAATCTCAAAAAAAAAAAGTACCAGGTACCTTTTTGAACGGTGATTCAAAAAGGTACCTGGTACCGATTATTCTCCGAGGTCGACGTTGTGGTAGACTTGTTGGACGTCTTCTAAATCCTCGAGGGCATCGATCATTTTTTCGAATTGAGCCAGTGCATCCTCAGGAAGTGTCACTTCATTTTGTGGAAGCATCGTAAGCTCGGCAACTGAGAATTCGGTCACACCAGCATTCTTGAAGGCTTCCTGAACAGCATGAAATGCTTCAGGTTCAGCGTATACGATGACGGAATCGTCTTCTTCAATAATATCACGGACATCGACATCTGCCTCCATTAAGAGCTCAAGCACGTCGTCAGCGCTCTTACCCTCAACACCGATGACTGCGGTCTTATCGAACATATAGGCAACAGAGCCACTAACTCCCATATTCCCGCCGTTCTTGCCGAATGCTGCACGAACTTCAGATGCAGTGCGGTTAACGTTGTTGGTCAAGGCATCAACAATGACCATCGATCCATTCGGGCCAAAGCCTTCATAACGAAGCTCATCAAAGCTCTCATCCGAACCGCCCTTTGCCTTTTCGATGGCACGGTCAATGATATGTCGAGGGACATTATATGTCTTTGCACGCTCAAGAACAAATTTTAACGCTTGGTTTGCTTCTGGATCAGGCTCGCCTCTTCTTGCAGCAACATAGATTTCACGACCAAATTTTGCGTAGATTCGACTTGTATTGGCGTCTTTTGCCGCCTTCTTATCCTTAATATTGTTCCATTTACGGCCCATTTTTGAACACTCGCTTTCAACTAGGGTAGATAAATCAATTTTTTAGAAAAAAGATTCTAATGATTTTTTTCCATCGAATATTATAACAAAAACAATACGAAAAAAGGTATTAGAAATATTATCTAATCCTTTTTCTCGATTGCTGCTTTTAGCAAATCTCCGAGACTTGTTCCGAAATCGTCCTTCTGTGAGTATTTTTGCACAAGCTTTCTTTCTTCTTTTTTGGAAACAGACTTTTTCTTGTCTTCTGCTTTTTCAACAATATTGCAGCGGCGGCATTGAAAATAAAGTCCTGCTTTCCCTTCGTGCATTTCCATCTTCTTGTGGCAGGTTGGGCAGCGGCGGTTGGAAAGCTTCGGGTCTTTTCTTTTTCGATAATGGCACTCAAGACTGGAGCAAACAAGAATTTTTCCTTCCTTCGTGTTTCTTTCCTTTAAGAAAGAGCCACATTCAGGACATTTTGAGCCGGTAAGGTTGTGAGCCCGATATTTCTGGTTGCTCATCTTAATCTCTGCTATTAATTGCTTCGTTTGTTGACGGATATTATTCCGGAAATCTTGTGGATCACTCTTTCCACGGGATATTTTTTCAAGCTCCTGTTCCCAGCGTGCTGTCAGCTCAGGAGATTTCAATTCATCATTGACAAGCTCAATCAGCTGACGACCTTTTGCTGTCGTATGAAAACGTCCGTTGTTTCGTTCGACAACCTCTGTCTGCAAGAGACGTTCAATAATTTCTGCCCTTGTTGCGGGGGTGCCAAGACCGTATTTTTCCATTTGTGTGAGGACATCTGCTTCCGAGTATCTAGCCGGTGGCTCTGTTAGCCTTGACTCGAGCTGCACATTTTGAACCGTATAGGTTTGGCCTTCAGCAATTTTTGAGAGACTTTGTGTTGTAGAAGCCTCTTCTTTATTAGTTAGGGCTTTGAATCCTAATTGGATGACGGCTGTTTCGTGCGCAGTAAAAGTTTCTCCATCGACATCTATGATAGCTTTAATGCCTTCATATTCATAGGCTTGGTGAAAAAGCATCAAAAATCTGCGAACAATGAGGTCATATAATTTTCTTTCATCTGGAGCTAGGTCACTGATGTGAGCACGTTCCTCCGTTGGAATAATCGCATGATGATCGGTTACTTTTTCATTGTTGAAGATCTTTTTAGCGACTACTTTACCCTTTTTTGCAATGAGTGGCTTAACCTCATCTTTGTAGCTTGACGCAAGGCCATGTAAACGGTCAAGCATCGTCGCTTCCATATCCGTTGTTAAATAACGAGAGTCCGTTCTCGGATAGGTGACAAGCTTATATTGCTCATATAATTTTTGTAGGACATTGAGCGTCTTCTTGGCAGAAAAACCGAAGCGGTGATTCGCATCTCTTTGCAGCTCTGTTAGATCGTAAGGAAGGGGATGCTGTTCCGTCTTTTTTTTGCGTTGAATCGAGACGACCTTGCCTTTGCCTTCCTTTATCTTTTCTACAATTTTTTGCGCACTATCGGAAGAAAAAATTCTCTTTTCACCATTTTTTTCCCAACTTGTCTTTAGAGGTCCGATTTGGGCGTCAATCGTCCAATATTCCTTTGGTACAAAGCTCTGGATCCCTTTTTCTCTTTCCAAAATAAGAGCAAGGGTTGGGGTTTGAACACGCCCTGCTGATAGCGGATCCTGATATTTGGTTGTAAGAGCCCTAGTGACGTTTAGACCAATGAGCCAATCCGCTTCTGCACGGCAGACAGCCGATTGATATAAGGCCTCGAACTCCTTGCCAGGTCTAAGCTTTTGAAAGCCTTCCTTAATAGACCTATCCGTGTGAGAGGAGATCCAGAGTCGCTTAATGGGTTTCTTCCAATGCAGCTTTTCCAAAATCCAACGGGCGACGAGCTCACCTTCACGACCGGCATCTGTTGCGATAATACAGTCCTTGATATCCTTCCGTTTTGAAAGCTGTTCAATCGCCTTAAACTGCTGGCTTGTTTGCTTCATGACCTTTGTACCCATTTGATCCGGAATAATCGGGAGGTCTTCCAGGTTCCAGTTCTGATATTTCTTATCATAATGCTCGGGCATCTTCAGCTCAATTAAATGTCCCAGCGCCCAGGTCACAATGTATTGGTTTCCTTCAATGTAGCTTTTATTCGATTGTTTGCAGCCCAGGACACGCGCAATTTCACGAGCAACACTAGGCTTCTCAGCAAGTACAAGTGATTTCATCATTTCACCTTGATTTCTATTTAGATTCCATATCAGTATAACGGAAATTTGCTGAGATTGGTAACTATGCTATTTCTCATGAGAATGAAGAGGAAAAAATAAAGGGAGGCAGCATATTAAATAAGCTGTCTCCCATAAAAATTAATCTCTTACATATACTGCTGTACCAGTTGCGACACACATCATCATGCCATCTCTCAAGGTTTCGAAATCTAAATCAACACCAACTACGGCGTTAGCCCCGAGTCTGCGTGCCTTGTCTTCCATTTCACGAATAGCAATTTCTCTTCCTTCAGCAAGCTTATTTTCATAAGCACTGCTGCGACCTCCAATAATGTCCGTCACACTTGCCAAAAAGTCACGAACTACGTTAGCGCCCATAATCGCTTCCCCAGTTACAATCCCTATGTAGCGTTCAATTACTTTTCCTTCTAATGTTGAAGTAGTGGTTACTAGCATTACTTATTCCTCCTCAAAAATTGGATCATTAATTAGTACGTTTTGGAGGTAAGGAGGTTTCACGATTGGAAAAATTTCATTCCACGTCTTCTTGTTCGACTCGATTCTTGAAGGCTTCTTGGACGACGATAAATTCCTCATCCCCGATTGCATCTCGAGATTTTTTCTGTACTAAAGCGTCCTCTGGAAATTTTCCTGGATGCCCTTTCCGCTTATGGTTGAATTCTTTTCCTCTTGCCACTTTCTACACCCCTTTCTCCCATAGAATACCCGGAAAAAAAGACTTCTATTTAGATAAGTAGTACAACCAAGAAAGAAACAAGCCAAGGCCATACCCTGGCTTGTAGATTAGCTATTCTTAATTTTTTCTGCGGCAGTTGCGGTTTCTGCCACATATTGGGCAATTTTATGATTGTCGCTGTTAAGGGTTTCGATGGTTGCATCCATCTCCTCTAATCCAGCTGTGGCTTCCTGAATGACGGCAGCTAGCTCCTTTGTGGCTGTTTCTGCAACGACAGCTTGAGACTTTACATCATTCACAGTATGGCTAAATTCGTTGAAGCTTATATGGAGATGATCTAAAGATGCACCTACCTCTTGGAAAAGGTTTGAAACCTCGCTGACCGCTACAAGGCTATTCTTAAATTTACCACTGCTTTCATGCATTTGTGCAAAAGCGGATGAATTGGCTGTATTTACTTCAGTTAAATTTTCGGTAATTTGGACAGCTGTTTGTCTTGTTAATTCGGCAAGCTTGCGGATTTCCTCCGCCACGACTGAGAATCCTCTCCCAGCATCCCCGGCCCTTGCTGCTTCGATCGATGCGTTAAGGGCCAGCAGATTCGTTTGTTCGGTAATACTTTGGATATTTACGATAAAACCATTGGTTTCCTCAATTTTTCTTGTTAAATCAGCAAAGATAGAGCTTAATTCCTTAATTGAATCAGATAATTCCTCCATATCTGAATGCAAATCAGCGACCTTTGTTAATCCATTGTTAGAAGCGGTAGTAGCAGCTGTTACATCATTCGATAACTCAGAGGAAACTTGGCTCATCTCGTCCATCATTGATTTTGTCGCCTCAGCAGTTTCGGCAATTTGATTAATTTGTTCTGTTTGGATTAGACTGCCGGTGGAAATCTCGGAAACAGCCACCTTCATTTCAGTCTGAGCAACCAAATGATTCTGAATCTCTTGATTAATTTTATTCAGGCTGTCGGTTATTACTGAAATTTCATCTTGAAGAAACTGACTATGTGCTTCCTTTTTATGTTGTTCCGCTTCAGAATCAGCTAGGAATCCTTCAATTGTCCTGAATTGATTTCGGTTAAGTCGAATCAGAACAAACAACACGATTCCCATTAAGACATACATCAAAATAGAAGCAGAAAAAATATCCCTTAGCAGCTTTTCTGTTTCAGCTGCATAGTGGGTGTTGATTATGAGATTCATAAAACCGAAGCAATAGCCAATCAAGAATAACCTTTGATCAAAGTGAATGGAGGCGATAACCGTCAGGAATAGGATGACCAAAAAAATCTGACTTCCTCCACCGTAAAGGATGATATTCAAACAGTTAAGGGAAAAAATCATGATGATAGAGAAGTAGGGGAATAGACGCTCTTTTTTTAACCAGAGCTGGAAAATAAGATACAGCCCAACAAAAATGATAAGTTCACTTGCATACAAAGTTACTTTTCCCCAAGAATCCGACTTCAAAGCTGTGAAAATCGTCGTACAGATAAGGGCTACAGAAAAAGTAGATAGCATTAAATTGTTTTTCTTTATGATATCCCTTCTTCTGAGATTCTTAATCGATTCCAAAACAATCATCTCCAAATTTGTATTTATATCTATATAATAATTTAACGGATAATATAAATGAACGAATATTCACGAATAATGACCTTGGGACAAAAAAAGTGACTCTTGGTCAATCATTTGTTGTCTGAAAACAAAGGATGACATTATCTAATACCCAGTCTGATGATTTTCTTAAAAACTACTATTCTATTGCTAAAAATATAACGAATAATGTCGAATAAAATGGTATAATGGTTACTATAAAAATAGGATATTTATATGTTTTTTACAATATCAATATAGCGAAAATGGGTAATTAGTCATGGTAAGGGATAGGTGGGTATTAAATGGATAAAACGTCGTTAATTGGAGTTATTTTGGCGCTTATTGGTGTCTTCGTGGGGATGGTTTTAAAAGGGGTGGATCTCGTTGCTCTTGCGAACCCGGCTGCGATTCTCATTATCCTCGTAGGAACAATGGGTGCGGTAACAATCGCATTTCCAACCAGTGAAATTAAGAAGGTTCCTAAATTGTTTGGCATCCTATTTAAAGAAAAGCAATTAATGAACCCTGTCGATCTAATAAAAATGTTCTCTGAGTGGGCGCAGTTAGCTCGTAAGGAGGGGCTGCTCGCGCTTGAAGCGAAGACAAATGAAGTGGATGATGAATTCTTAAAAAATGGATTATCACTAGCGGTGGATGGGCAAAGTGCCGATTATATTCGCGATGTATTATCCGAAGAAATCGAGGGTATGGAGGAGAGGCATCAAGCAGGTGCCTTGATTTTCACCCAGGCAGGAACATACGCTCCGACGCTAGGGGTTCTTGGGGCGGTTGTCGGTTTGATTGCGGCTTTGAAGGATATGAGTGATATTGATGCCCTTGGTCATGCCATTAGTGCTGCCTTTGTCGCAACATTGCTGGGGATTTTCACAGGTTATGTTCTATGGCATCCATTCGCAAACAAGCTAAAGAGAAAATCACATAAAGAAGCTAAACTGAAATATATGATGATTGAAGGGGTGTTATCAATCCTTGAGGGAGAGGCTCCAAGAATCATTGAACAGAAGCTGGCTTCCTACTTACCGGCATCAGACAGGAAGAAGTTTTTGAATGAAATTGGTGGTGAGAAGAAGGATGAGTAAACGGAAAAAGAGGGCTCATCACGAGGACCATGTCGATGAATCCTGGCTTATTCCTTATGCCGATATTCTCACATTGCTGTTAGCTTTATTTATCGTTTTGTTCTCCATGAGCTCTATTGATGCGAGAAAGTTTAATGCGATGTCACAGGCTTTTAACCAAGCCCTTTCGAGTGGTACAGGGATTTTTGAATATCCAAGTCCCGTGCCTACAGATGAGGCAAATAACCTGGATGATGCGAAGGGAAAAGAGAAGGTAGAGCAAAGTCAAGAGGTAAAAGAAAAGATTGAAAAGCTGGAGCTTGAAAATATTCAAAAAAAGGTCAATACATATATTGAGGATAAAGCTCTAACAGAAAAGCTCTCTACATCTTTGACAGATGAAGGACTCCTGCTAACCATACGTGACAATGTTTTATTCCCCTCTGGAAGTGCGGATGTGAGACAGGAGGATATTAAGACGGCAAATGAGATTTCGGAGCTTCTTGTCATGAATCCACCGAGAAATATTATTATAAGCGGGCATACAGATAATGTGCCAATTAGGAACCCGCAATTTGAATCTAATTGGGAGCTTAGTGTCATGAGGGCCATTAATTTTATGAAAATTATCTTAAATAATAATCATAAGCTAGACCCAGCTTTATTTAGTGCAAAGGGTTATGGGGAGTTCCAACCTGTTGCAAGCAATGATACAGCAGAAGGAAAAGCAAAAAACCGGCGCGTAGAAATTCTTATTTTGCCAATCACAGCTGAATAGACCTTAGAAAAATAGTGGAGAGGGAAAAACCCTCTCCTTTTTATGTGGATCTTTGAAACCGTTTTCATTTTTCTATTTGTTACTTTCCTCTTGCTGAATAGGTACTGGTTTACACATACGATCGACTACATATCCGAGGGCTACCATTGAAACAATCGGAATAGCGAAATTTAGAACATGGAAAAAATTCATCTCATTACCACCTTTTATATAATATAAAACTTTGTTATAGGTATTATATTACTTTTCCGACTATTTAGACAGATGTTTTTCATAAAATGTTCACAATTGTTTGTTGACAAATTTGGCAACACCTCAAAACTTCCTAGTACAAGTCTACTAGAGACCCCATTCAAAATTTCCATACATATTTTTGTTAGGACAATAATAAGATGAATCAACCTAAGAAATTTGCTAGAAAGGAGCGAAATAACAAGAAAACGTTCTTTAAAACGAAAATAATGCTTGATTTACTGATCACCCATGTACTAAAATAGGAATATATTCTTATTAGAGAACAAAAAGGGTCTTTTAAAAGAATTTGTGAGAAAATTAGAATAGGATGGGTGGGAATGTATCAGAAAAATTGTGAGATATGCAATCGAGCATCATATAGTAGTAGCGAGATAGGCAAATGGATTTGCCCGATTTGTGGAAATGATTTGACCAATCAACCATTCTTCGATGCGATGACATTCGAACGGATACATATTAAGACAGTACCTCTTCATCGAAAGCTAAAAAAATACCAAAAATGACTTAAGTCCTGCAAACTAGGAAAACACAATATAAGCTCTTCGACAACATTTATTAAAAAGACATATTTTATTCTTGTTTTCAAAATAAAGAAAGATATTAGGTAAATTATTTTAAAAGCGATGTCATCTTTTGTCTAAATTTGTTAGAAAAGAATATTTAAAATATTCACTTAAATGACAAATAATAACACTTTTATTAAGAAAAGCAAAGTAGACTAAAAATAACATAAAAAAACTATAGATCGCCAAAAAGGCAAACCTATTGAAAAATAGGGGCGCAAAGTCTCAGGTCTAAGGTGGGGCACAACTAGGACGGCTGGACTGCTGAAATCGATCCGACATATAGGGGGAACTATGGTGATTGAAGCAAAGGGATGTGTAGAGGGGTTAGATACGGAATGGGTGAAATTAATCTTGGAGGCAAAGAGGTTGGGAATTAGCAAGGAAGAAATAAGAGAATTTTTGAATTCTAATTCATACAAGCAAGCTAGTTCTTAAAATTGGATCAACACTATTTTTTATATAAGCAGAAAAAATAACCTGTTCAAACTTGGAACAGGTTATTTGTTTTGGTTTATTCTCCATTTGTTGAATTCAAGATACTCCCGGAACTGTTCTTTAGATACTCCTGAGTCCATTGCTTCCTTTACGATCTTGATCCATTCTGAATCAAGCTCCTCGTCACTCAAGTGTTCGTGGATAAGGTAATCTACTGGTACATGGAGTACACCCGCAATTTTTTCGAGAAATTGTATGGACGGGTTACTTTGTAGATTTCTTTCTAAAGAACTCAAATAAGATTTAGCTACACCTGCTTGCTCAGCGAGTTCAGAGAGAGACATCTTTCTTTCTAAGCGGAGTTTCTTAACGCGATCACCAATCATCCAAGCCACACATCCTATCAGTATCTATAGTTCTATCATAGCAAAATATAGAGGGTAGTTCCATATTTAGAACGGACGTTCAATATCAATTTCATATTTTATCACACTTGATAACTATTTAATAAGGGTCTTTTCTAAAATTGTGACGATTGTATGTAAAAAAATAAAAAATATGGCAAAAAGCCTAGTACCGACCCCATGTCCAAAGAAATAAAATTAACTATGTAGTCAAAGTCCTTAGGAAGAAATTATTTTGATTGTCCATCGAAAAGTATTACAATTGATAGAGTACAATGGTATTTGGCTGAAGGAGGCATAGGAATGATTGTTCTAAAATCACCAAGAGAAATTGAAATGATGAAGAAAGCCGGTGAACTTCTGGCTTCAGTGCATAAAGAAATTGCGAAAATGATCAAACCTGGTGTGACAACCTGGGAAATAGAAGAATTTGTAGACGCCTATTTAAAAAAGCATGGGGCAACGGCACAACAGAAGGGCTATAAAGGCTATGAATATGCAACCTGCGCAAGTATTAATGATGAAATATGTCATGGATTCCCCCGGAAGGCGCCACTTAAAGAGGGAGACATTGTCACCATTGATATGGTTGTCAACCTTAACGGAGCCTTAGCTGACTCTGCTTGGTCGTATGCTGTAGGTAAGGTTTCAGAGGAAACAGCCAAGCTCCTAGAGGTTACAAAAGAAGCGCTCTATAAGGGAATTGAACAAGCGCAAATAGGAAACCGGATTGGCGATATCGGGCATGCGATCCAAACGTATGTTGAGGGAGAGGGATTCTCTGTTGTTCGCGACTTTATCGGCCATGGAATTGGGGCTAATATTCACGAAAAACCAGATGTTCCTCATTTCGGTTTACCTGGGAAAGGGCCAAGAATTAAAGAAGGTATGGTTTTTACAATTGAACCCATGGTGAACGCAGGTGAATATTATATGAAGATGGATGACAATGGCTGGACAGCACGCACTGTTGATGGCAGAAATTCTGCGCAATATGAGCATACCATTGCCATTACGAAGGAAGGTCCTGTTATTTTGACCGATCAGAATGATCGATAGAAGCCAGGTGTAATAAGGGTATTAAGGGAGTAGGAAATGAAACTTATTAGCATAGAAGATTACAATCCGAATTATATGCAGCTGGCTCGGCCCATCTATGATAAACAAAAGAGAGTGTTGCTTGGAGCGGGTAGAACCATTCATCCAGTTTATCTCAAGAGAATTATGGAACTAGATATTCGTTATTTGTTCGTTGAAGATGCGACCTCCTTTGGTATTACGATGGAGGAACTAGTGGATTTCCCAACATGGATGGACGCCATAGACACCGTAAATAAGTTTTATCATGCGGTTTCAAAAAATGAGGAGCTACCGATTCGTGAACTGCAGAAACAAGTCATTCTGCTTGTTGAAGAAGTTTCGAAAAGGAAGGCGATCGTTTTGATTCCGGCTTCCTCACTAGCGATGGAGCTAAGGGAGTATGCACATTCAGTCAATGTTACGTTACTTGCACTTCAAATAGCAAAAAAGCTAAACCTTTCTCAAATGCAGGTAAAGGATTTGGCCCTTGGCTGCCTTTTGCATGATATCGGTAAGGTATTAGCTAAGGGAGTGGAGGATCATTCTCGAGTGGGCTTTGAATATTTACGGAAAATTAGAGAGGTTAGTCTGCTATCTGCTCATGTTTGTTATCAACATCATGAGGCTATCGATGGTAGCGGTGCGCCTCGGGGCCTTGAGGGAAAAGAAATTCATGAATTCGCTCAGGTTTGTGCGATTGCCAATCTATATGAAAATTCGATCTCAAAGGATGGACTACAGCCCCATGAAGCAATGGAGTACATCATGACCAAAAGTGGTACGTTGTTTAGCACTGATTTAATCAATGTCTTTATTCAGCAGGTTCCAAGCTATATCCCCGGTACTCAGGTTAAATTAAATAATGGTAGAAGAGGGATCGTCACAAAAATAATTGGAAATGTTCAACGGCCCTACATCCGCTTCTTGGATACTGAAGAGGAAATCTCCTTGGCTGAGAACCATACGTTAATGATAACAGAGGTCCTGAATGAAAAAAAGTCCACTTAAAAGAGTGGGCTTTTTCGTACCAATTATCTTTTTCTTAAATTGCCCAGTTCTTCGGCTAGTGCTTGCATTTCATTTGGGCTGAAGGAATTTTTTTTCATGACGAGCTCATAAATCTCTTTAAGCTCTTCATACAGGTTCTCATCAAAATGAGAGGGCTTGATGGCGCCAAGATTCAATACCTTCAATTTTTCTTTAATCTTTTCAATCATAAATTCAACGTTTTCAACGGAAGCAGTTGATAAGTTCAAGTCGATCCCCTACCTTTTCCTTTGATGCTGTTATTATATGCAACCTTCTTTAGTGAATATTAACATCTTTTCAGATGAAATTATAGGCTCTTTCAGAACTTTGTTGTAACCTAAGGGAAGAGTTGATGATTTTCTTTCAGGAGGTCTTGCATCTTCCCTGAGAGATCGTGGAAAATGAGAGGTAGGAGGTTTTTACATATGATAAAGGTACTATTTGTTTGTCTCGGGAATATTTGTCGGTCACCCATGGCAGAGGCCATGTTCCGGGATGTCGTTATGAAGAAAAAGCTAGAGGAACAAATCCTCGTCGATTCAGCAGGTACAGGGAACTGGCATATTGGACAAACTCCCCATAAAGGTACGATCGAAATACTTGAAAAGTACAACATAAGTACGAAAGGTCTTAAGGCTAGACAAATCCATGCGAGGGATATAGAGGAATTTGAATATATCATTGCGATGGATTCGAATAATAAAAAGGATATTGAAAAACTAAAGGCTGTTTTTCCAAAGGCTAAAATCAAAATGCTGCTTGATTTTGTACCAGATACTGAGAATAAAGACGTTCCTGATCCTTACTTTACAGGGGATTTTGAGGAGGTCTATAATTTGGTCAAGCAGGGCTGTGAAGGGCTATTAGAACATATTATGGCAAATGATTTACATGATGTAGGAGGGAAAATCAATGGGGAATAAGAATAAGTTTTGGAAAGGCATTCTGTTTGGTGCCATTGCAGGCGGAGCCGTCGCATTATTGGATAAGGAAACACGCCACTCTGTCATAGAAGGTATTAAGAAAGGAACAAAAGAGGTGACCCACTGTATCACTCATCCAAGTGAAGTAGCCGAACAGCTCAGGACGAAAACAGAAAAATTACGGAATACAGTGGAACAGGTGAGTGAAGACGTCACCTTCATTGCAGAAAAGGTTGGAGAATTAAAGGAAGTAACCCCAGCGGTTGTCAGTCTTGTATCCGATACGAAGGAAGCGTTCCTAGAGAGTTCCGACGATTGATAGGAGTGTCGTAATGGAGCTGTTAAATGTCAGAGCACTGTTGATGCTTGTGAAGCGAATTTGGGAGGATGATATATTTGGACTTGCAGCCCAGCTTGCATATTTTTTCCTTTTATCTCTTTTCCCTCTCTTGATTGTTCTAGTCAGTCTGATTCCCTACCTTCCTATAAAGCAAGAGGAAATGCTTTGGGTGGTGGCTGACTTTGCGCCAGGTCAGACAATGGCGTTTATTGAAACGAATTTGAATGAAATTATGAGTCATCAAAATGGGACCCTGTTATCCTTTGGTATCCTTGCAACCATATGGTCAGCTTCAAACGGCATGAATGCCCTGATACGAGCTCTGAATAAGGCGTATGAAGTGAAGGAAAGTCGTTCCTTTGTTGTCGCCAGAGGGATGGCCATCCTTTTTACATTTGCCCTTGTTTTTGTCTTCCTTGTTGCATTGCTTCTGCCTGTTTTTGGGAAGCAAATTGGTATGTTCCTTTTTGCGAAATTAGGGCTATCAAGTCAATTCCTCGCGTTTTGGAACATGGTGAGATGGCTCATGAGTGCACTCATTATTTATCTTGTTTTTCTCGCCGTATATTGGATTGCGCCCAATAAGAAATTTAAATGCATTGAAGCATCACCTGGGGCGTTCTTTGCTACAGTGAGCTGGTTAGTAGTTTCCTTTGGCTTTTCCTATTATGTCAGCAATTTTGGGAACTATTCGGCCATGTACGGTAGCATTGGTGCAGTTATTGTGCTGTTGATTTGGTTTTATCTAACGGGAGTAACCATTTTGCTTGGCGGAGAAATCAATGCCCTCGCAAGCCAGCTGAAGAATGAAAATTGTTAGTGTTCCCGTGGTTTTGCAAAAAGTTCCTTTATGGAATGGCGTCCTTTTTCATACAATAACATGAGGGAAGAGGAGGCAGTATCAATAAAGGAGGCTTATGTGAATGGCAAAGAACAAAGGTGGCACAAAGCAAAAGGGAAAAAGCAGCCCAAAGAATAAAACATCCAGTTCAGCAAATGGTTCAAATGGATATCATTAAAAGGCTCATTTTTACAAACATAGTTGCAGTCTAATAGCAGCATGAAATAAAGGCTGAGCGCGCTGCTCAGCCTATTTCAATAGCCTTAGTCCGTTTAAGATAACCAAAATCGTGCTTCCCTCATGACCAATGACTCCAAATGGCAGGTCAATAAACTGAAAGAAATTGGAGACAATTAACACCATAATAACACTGATTGAAAAAATCACATTTTGCTTAATAATTCGATTCATCCGATCTGATAGCTTGATAGCTTCCGCAATACGAGGTAAGTCATTCTTCATTAAGACAATATCAGCTGTTTCTAGTGCCACCCCTGATCCATCGCCCATTGCGATCCCAACATTCGCTGTTGCAAGTGCGGGGGCATCATTAACCCCATCTCCAACCATTGCGACTTGGCTGAATTTTTCTTTCAGCTTTTTCAATTCCTCGACCTTTCGTTCTGGGAGGCATTCCGCTACATAAGCATCCACATGACTCTCTGCGGCAATAGCTTGGGCAGTGCTTTCACTATCCCCTGTTAGCATGATGGTGTAGATGCCACGTTTCTTAAGAATATCAATGGCCTTCTTTGTTTCTTCCCTGACCACGTCCTTCAAAGCTATGACTCCAACAACCTCATCATTTTTTTGGATATAGACCACAGTCTTGCCTTCGTTTGCGAGTTTTTTTGCGGCTCCATTTAAGAAGGCTTCAGCTTCTGATCTCCCCACAAAATCAGCCTTGCCAATTTTCCAAATATCATGATGGTAGCGCGCTTTCACTCCAAAGCCTGCAATATCTTCAATGCTTTCTGGCTGGATGAGTGGTCTATCTAGGCTTTCTTTTGTGTATTTTACGATGGCTACAGCTAATGGATGATTGGAATGGCTCTCAATGGAAGCGGTTGTTAACAATACATCCTCTACTGATAAGTGATCCTTAACTAGTACATCTGTTACCTCAGGTTTCCCCTTCGTCAATGTCCCAGTTTTATCAAAGGCAATGGCTTTTAGGTGACTTAAATTTTCTAAGTGTACCCCGCCTTTAAAAAGAATCCCATGTCTTGCGCCGTTTGAGATAGCGGAAAGAGACGCAGGCATAATGGAGGCGACCAAAGCACAAGGAGAAGCAACAACAAGCAAAATCATGGCTCGGTAGAAGGTTTCTGTCCAACTCCAGCCTAAAAGAAAATGTGGCAAAAACATCATTAGAACGACAACAGCTAATACAACCTTTACGTACGTTCCTTCAAACTTCTCAATAAATAGCTGTGAAGGTGATTTTTCACTTTGAGCGGATTGGACAAGCTGGATGATTTTTTGAAACAGGGTGTCCGTGCTCGGTTTCGTTATTTCCACAGTGATCGAGCCATTAAGGTTGACCGTCCCTGCAAAAACCTCCTCATCCAGCCCTTTTGAAACAGGGATGGATTCACCTGTAATAGCCGCTTCATCCAAATGAGTTTGCCCTTTGACAATTCGTCCATCAGAGGGAATACGTTCCCCGGGCTTAACAAGGATTAAATCGCCGATTCTTAAATTCGAAACAGGGACGATTTTTTCCACTCCATCTGTTATCACTAATGCCTCCTCTGGCTGCAGCTCCATGAGGCTTGAAATTTCCTTCCGGCTTTTGTTCATCGTATAAGTCTCTAATGCACCACTCATGGAAAAGATGAAGATTAAGATCGCGCCCTCGGTCCAATAACCGATGACTGCAGAGCCTATGGCGGCAAACACCATGAGCATTTCGACATTGAGCTCTTTGTTGGCAATCGTGTCTTCAATTCCTTCCTCTGCCTTTGCAAATCCCCCAATCACAAAAGCAAACAGAAAAGAGATGACGGAAGCAGTTGAGAAGCCCCCCTTTTCTAAGAGCCAGCCAATTCCGATCAGGACCCCACTCGTAATAGCGGCGATTAATTCTCCATGAATCTTCACTTTGTCCATGAGACTTTCTTCTGAGGCTTGTGTATTTGCTGTTCCAATTCCTAATTCCATTATTTGTATTCCCCCTTCTGTAATAGTTTCAATTAATTTGCTCTAATTGAGAAAAATAATCAGCATCATTACCCTAAAAAAACACGAAAGCTGCCATCCTTAGGATGACAGCAGAAAAGCCGAAAAGATTAGTAAATTAAATTTATTATAATTATATCACTAATGTCACAAGATAGGAAGGTTTTTTTAGGAAGTTGCTTCAGTCTCTTTCTTTGACTTAAATAGGATGAGCCCGAC